>JBGSLE010000462.1:0-4224 GCA_041740875.1 Pontiella sp.
GGCCACCGGTGGATCGGGCGATGTGCTCGCAGGCATCATCACCGGCCTGGCGGCCCAGGGCATCCCGCCGTTCGAAGCCGCCTGCGCAGGCGTTTGGCTGCACGGCCGGGCGGGCGATCTCGCCGCCGCCGAAAAATCGCAGGCCGCGCTCATCGCCACCGACCTGATCGAAAAACTGCCCGACGCCTTCCGCGACCTCTCCTGCCGCTAACCCTTGGTTTTGGCGTAGGCGGCGAGGGCGCGTTCGCGCGAAGCCTTCAACTCCACGACAGGATGCGGATAGGTTTTTCCCAGCGCAACGCCGGCCTGGCGCAGAACCGCTTCGGGCGCTTCCCATGGATTGAAGAGGTATTTCGCGGGAAGGTTTTCCAATTCCGGCACGAAGCGGCGGGTATAGTCGCCGTCGGGATCGAATTTCTGGCCTTGGGTGACGGGGTTGAAGATGCGGAAGTAGGGTGCGGCGTCGGCGCCGCAGCCGGCGACCCATTGCCAGCTGGCGCTGTTGTTGGCGAGATCGGCATCGACGAGGCAATCCCAGAACCACGCCGCGCCGTGGCTCCAGTGGAGCAGCAGGTTTTTGACGAGGAACGACCCCACCACCATCCGGACGCGGTTGTGCATGGTGCCGGTCTGCCAGAGTTCGCGCATGCCGGCATCGACGATGGGAATCCCGGTTTGGCCCCGCTGCCAGCGGCGCAGCGCGGCGGGGTCGTCGCGCCAGGGAAAGCGATCGAATTTCCGGTCGAGGTTTTTACGGGGCAGTTCGGGCCGGTGATAGAGCAGGTAATGGGAAAATTCGCGCCAGCCGAGTTCGTTGTGGAAGCGGGCCGTGTTTTCACCGTCTTCGGCCGCGGCGGCGGCATGCCAGGCTTGGTTGGGCGAGATTTCGCCGAAATGCAGGTGCGGCGAAAGGCGCGAAACGCTGGCTTGCGCGGGAAAGTCGCGCCCTTGTTTGTAGTTTGCCAAGCCGTTGCGAATAAAGGCCTCCAGCCTTTTTTGCGCCCCGGCTTCGCCGATTTCCCAATGGGGCTCGAGCTGCCGGTCCCAGCGGATTTTGGGGAGCAAACCCAAGGAGCCGATGGCGTCGGAATCCTGCACGGCGCCGGCCAGCGGCAACGGCGACGGGGCGGGGATCGGTATACGCGGCGGTTCGGCGTTGAGACAGCCTTTGTTGAAATAGGGGGTAAAGACCTTGTAGGGCGTGCCGTCCTGCTTGAGCACCTCCCAAGGCTCCCACAGTAGCGACGCGTTGTAGGTGCGCACCTCGACGCCTTGGGCTTGGAGCCGTTGCTTGAGTAGCGCGTCGCGCGGGATGCGCCACGGCTCGTGGCACCGGTTCCAGTGGATGCGGCAGCAGCCTTGGCGGGCGGCCAGTTGCGGGAGGATCTCCAACGGGCGGCCGGAAAATACCTGCAGTTTCCCTTCCAGCTGGCGGTTGAGCGCGTGGAGCGAATGGTGGAGCCACCAGCGGCTTGCCCCGCCCAGGGCATCCGCACCGGCGTCCTCGTCGTCGTGGATGTAGACCGGTAATACGATGCCGAGCTTGGCGGCCTCGGCGAGCGCCGGATTGTCGGAGAGGCGGAGATCTTGCCGGAACCAATGTATAATGGTCGGGCTCCCCATGGATCAGGCCAGATCGAAGAGCAGGAATTCGCTGGCTTCGTGCGCCGCGAGGACGAGCAAGGTTTCGTTTTCGATGGCGGCGCCGTCGCCTGCGCCCAGCGTGGTTCCGTTGAGCGAGAGGGAGCCGCCCACGATTTGCAGCCAGATGTGCCGCTCGGGATCGACCAAGTATTCGAGCCGCCTTCCTGCGTCGAGGAAGGCGCCATAGAGATCCACATCCTGGCGAACGGTGAGGCTGCCGTTGTGCCCGGTTTGGGAGGCGAGCAGGGTCAGTGCATTGGGTTTAAAAAGGCCGGAAAGATCCTTTTGCTCATAGCCCGGTTCGAGATCGGCGCGTTCGGGGTAGATCCAGATTTGCAGCAGGTGCGTCTCTTGGTTGGACGGGTTGCGCTCGCTGTGCGTGACGCCGGTTCCGGCGGTCATGCGCTGGAGTTCGCCCCGGCGGATGACCGATCCGTTGCCCAGGCTATCCTTGTGCTCCAGCTCCCCGGCGACGATGTAGGTGATGATCTCCATGTTTTCATGGGGATGGGTGCCGAACCCTTCGCCGCCGCGGATCCAATCCTCGTTTATGACGCGCAGCGAGCGGAACTTGGTGTGCTTTGGATCGAAGTAGGAGGAGAACGAAAAGGTATGGCGGGTCTTAAGCCATCCGTGGTCGGCGTACCCGCGTTCATGTGATCGTCTGACGGTGATCATGGCTGGGCCACTCCTTCATCGCTACTCAAGACATGGGCGCAACCGCAATGTTCAACGGCGGCACAGGCATGGAATCGCGGGCTAATCATTCACCATCCGCGCCGGTTGGTTCGTCGCCTGCAGGATCGTCTGCCAGAACCAGCTCTCGGGGCCGATGGTCTTGCGCTCGCCAATCATCGAGATGGGCAGGTGAACCAGCCGGTCGTGGTGCAGGCCGACAATCATGTTGGTGTTGCCGGCCATGGCGGCGTGGACCGCATTGTTGCCTAGGCGCAGGCAATACATCGAGTCGTTGGCGTTGGCCCGGCGGCTGCGGATGTTGTAGCTCGGGTCGAAATACTTGACGTTGACCTCGATGCCTTCCTTCTTGAAAAAGTCGTTGACCTCGTCGCGCAGCAGCTGGCCGACGTCGTTGAGCCGCTTGTTGCCCGACTTGTCGGTGCCGAGCCGGTCGTTGAAGAGCTGCTGGCCGGCGCCTTCGGCGACGACGACCACGGCGTGCTCCTTGGAGCGCAGGCGCTCCTTGAGGGTGGCGAGGAAGCCGCGCGGGCCGTGCAGGTCGAAGGGCACTTCCGGAACGAGGCAGATGTTCACGTTGCTGTTCGCCAGCGTCGCGCTGGCGGCGATCCAGCCCGATTCGCGCCCCATGAGCCGCACCAGGCCAACGCCGTTGCGGTAGGCCTTGGCTTCGGAGTGGGCGTTGGTGATGATGTCCCACGTCGCCTCGACGGCGGTCTCGAAGCCGAAGGTGCGCTGGATCAGGCCGATGTCGTTGTCGATCGTTTTCGGGATGCCCACGACCGCGATCGGTAGGTTGCGCTGCTTGACGCCCTCGACAATGTCGCGCGCGCCGCGCTGGGTGCCGTCGCCGCCGATGGTGAAGAGGATGTTGACGCCATAGTGGACGAGGGTGTTGATGATCTCTTCCGTCTCCTGCGCCCCGCGCGACGACTTGAGGATGGTGCCGCCCTTTTCGTGGATCTCGTCGGTGTTGTCGGTGGTGAGTTCGATGGGGTAGTGGTAGTACTTGGCCACGAGCCCTTCGTAGCCATACTTGAATCCGAGCACCCGCTTGACCCCGTAGCTGCGGAGGCAGCAGAAGGTCAGCGCGCGGATGACGTCGTTCAGCCCGGGGCAGAGGCCGCCGCAGGTGACGATGCCGACAGTGACCTCCTTGGGGTTGAAAAAGAGCTTATCGCGCGGGCCGGCCAGCTCGAAATACTCGATGTCGTCGAGGCTCTGGAGCTTGGCGAAGTCCTTGGTGCGGTCGACGGTGGCAACGGCCTCGCCGTTGTAGAAGCGGTTGATCCGCCCCTTGAGGGGAGAGTCGTAGAGGGGTTCGCCGAGCTTGTCGGCCCGGATGATCTTGAGGTTGGGCATGGAGGCGCCTCCGGGGCTAGAACTGGGAAAGGAACCGCACGTCGTTTTCGTAGAGGTTGCGGATGTCGTGGATGCCGTAGAGAATCATGGTGATGCGCTCGATGCCCATGCCGAAGGCGAAGCCGGTCACCTTCGCGGCGTCGTAGCCGACGGCCTGGAAGACGTTGGGATCGACCATGCCCGCGCCGAGGATTTCGATCCAGCCGCTGTTCTTGCAGACGCGGCAGCCCTTGCCGTGACAGACGTGGCAGGTGAAATCCACCTCCACGCTCGGCTCGGTGAACGGGAAGAAATGCGGGCGGAAGCGCACCTTCACGTCCGGCCCCATCAATTCGCGGGCAAAATAGGAGAGCGTGCCCTTGAGGTCGGCCAGCGAAACGTTCTGGTCGACATAGAGCCCCTCCACCTGGTGGAAGTTGGCCGAATGCGTCGCGTCCGGCGTATCGCGCCGGTAGCAGCGGCCCGGCGAAACGATGCGCACCGGCGGTGGGTGGGCCATCATGTAGCGCACCTGCACCGGCG
>JBGSLE010000463.1:0-9654 GCA_041740875.1 Pontiella sp.
CCCGACCGCAACGGGCTCTCGCTGGCGGAGGAGTTCCGCCAACGCAACGCGGCCTTGCCCGTGCTGCTCTACAGCGGGTTCCTCCACGACTACTCGATGCGCGAATCGATCCGGCAGAAAGGCTTCCGTTTCCTGGAAAAACCGGTTCCGGCCATCACGCTTTTGCAAACCATCCGCGAGCTGCTCGACGAGCGGCCAGCGAAACAGGGCCAATCGGGTAGCGGGGAATGATATGGCGAAAATTTTAGTCATCGACGACGACGTGGCGATCCGCACCGTGTTCCATCGGTTCCTTACCACCAAAGGACATTTGGTCGACTGCGCCGCCGACGGCCGGGAGGGGTTGCGCAAGATCGACGCCGATCCGCCCGATCTGGTCATTACCGACATCATGATGCCCGAGGCCGACGGCCTGGAGGTGGTGATGGCGATCCGGGGGAGCGGCGGTGGGATCCCGGTGATCGCCATGTCGGGCGGCGCCCATGCGATGCCGATCGACTTTTTGCCCCTGGCCAGGAAATTCGGGGCCTGCACCGTGCTCTACAAGCCGATCGAGATGGAGGACCTGCAGGCGGCGGTCGATGCGATCGTCTGAGCCGGGCGGTCCGCGCACCCCACAGGCGTTTTACCGTGTCCATGGCCCGGCGGGCGCGTGGTTGATAAATGGGAACCTGGATTCCTATTCACTGAAAAATTACGGGAATCCGGCTTGCAATAAAACCACGATTGCCTTTATCTCAAACCATTGAGGTTGCTTCATGGTTTGTCGTGTTCGCGGGGGTTCCGGGCCATGGGCAGCCTGTTGACAAGTTGTTGATAACGGTTGCGCGCGCCATACGATGGAAAAAAGGGACGCCGGTTAGATTTTCTCAAGCCCTTGAGGATCGAGTTTGTCCCCGGGCGGTATCCACCGAACAACGGAATTCAGAAATTTCATCAATGAGGAAAAAACTATGAGAGAGACCTCGTCGAAAAAATACGCACTGCTTGTTCCAACCAGCATGGGGATTCGGTTGACCCCGGTGGATTCGCAACCCTTCCATTGCAGCGACACCTTTAAAATGCAGGCGACCAGCGCGGAGAGCAACGTGGCCAGCGTGGCCTCCTACCTGGGTATGCCGGTCAAGGTCCTGACCGCATTCGTCAAGGATAGTCCGGTGTCGCACTTCATCAAGGACAACCTCAAGAGCCGTCGAATGGATTTCGAGGGGCCGGAGTTCGAGCAAGGCGACCCGTGGGGCTACCGTCACCAGATCAATATGGCCGACAGCGGATGGGGGACTCGCGGACCGCGGGTTCACAACGACCGCGCCGGCGAAGTCGGGCGCGAACTCAGCGTCGATGATTTCGACTTGGATCGGATTTTCGCGCAAGAGGGGGTTCGGATTGTGCATCTGTCGGGGCTCATTGCGGCGCTGTCGCCCAAGACCAGCCGGTTTTGTCTGGATATTGCCCGCGTTGCAAAGGAAAACGGCTCGCTGATTTCGTTCGACCTCAATTACCGCGCCAGCTTCTGGAAGGGGCGGGAATGCGAACTATCCCAGGCGTTCGCCGAAATCGCTTCCCGCAGCGACATCCTCATCGGCAACGAAGAAGACTTCCAGCTCTGCCTCGGTATCGAAGGTCCGGAGTCGGGCGGCAAGGGGCTGGACGAAAAGATCGACGGGTTCAAAGCGATGATCGGCCGGGTTCAGGCGGCCTATCCGAACGCCCGCTATTTCGGAACCACGCTGCGGGAGGTGGTTTCCGCCAACTGCCACATGTGGGGCGCGCTGGTTACCGACGGCGCGGAGTGGGAAGTCATCCTGCCGCGCGAGATTGGCGTGCTCGACCGCATCGGCGGTGGCGATGGTTTTGTCGGCGGGTTGCTCTACGGAATTCTCAAGGGATGGGATGTGAAGCAGTGCGCCCGCTTTGGTTGGGCAAGCGGGGCGCTTGCCGCGACGATGCTGACCGACTACGCTCAGCCCATCGATGAAGACCAGCTCTGGAGCATCTGGAACGGCAACGCACGAGTGAAACGATAAGGGCGCGACGCATCGCGCCCCAACGGGAGGGAAGCAAGATGAAAGCAGATATCGGATTGATCGGCCTCGCAGTCATGGGCGAAAACCTCGTCCTCAACATGGAGAGCAAGGGTTTCACGGTGGCGGTGTTCAACCGCACGGTGGAAAAGGTGGATAAATTCGTCTCCGGGCGGGGCGCGGGCAAAAACTTTATCGGATGCCACAGCATCGAAGAGCTCTGCGCCAGCCTCGAACGGCCGCGCAAGGTGATGATGCTCGTCAAGGCCGGCCAGGCGGTCGACGACTTCATCGAGCAGGTCATCCCGTTCCTTGAACCCGGCGATATCATCATCGACGGCGGAAACTCCCACTTCCCCGACACTATCCGGCGCACCGAATATGTCGAAAGCAAGGGGCTGCTCTACATCGGAACCGGCGTCTCCGGCGGCGAGGAGGGCGCTCTGCTCGGGCCGTCGATCATGCCCGGCGGCTCGGCGGCGGCGTGGCCGGCGGTGAAACCGATCTTCCAGAAGATTTCCGCCCAGACCGAAGCTGGCGAACCGTGCTGCGAATGGGTCGGGGCCGACGGCGCCGGCCATTTCGTGAAGATGGTCCACAACGGCATCGAATACGGCGACATGCAGATGATCTGCGAAACCTACCAGATGATGAAGGAGGGGCTCGGCCTCTCGAACGAGGAGATGCACCAGGTCTTCACCGAATGGAACCAATCGGAACTCGACTCCTACCTCATCGAAATCACCCGCGACATCATCGGCTACAGGGATGAAACCGGCGTCGCCGTGATCGACCAGATTCTCGACACCGCCGGCCAGAAGGGCACCGGGAAATGGACCGCCGTTTCCGCGCTCGACCTCGGCCAGCCGCTCACGCTCATCGGCGAAGCCGTCTTCGCCCGCTGCCTCTCCGCGCTCAAGGACGAGCGCGTCGCCGCCTCCAAGGTGCTCTCGGGGCCGAAAACCAAATTTTCCGGCAGCAAGGCCGACCTGATCAACGACCTCAAGCTGGCGCTCTACGCCTCGAAGATCGTCTCCTATGCCCAGGGCTACCAGCTCATGCGCGCCGCCGCCGAGGAACACGGCTGGACGCTCAACAATGGCGGCATCGCGCTGATGTGGCGCGGCGGATGCATCATCCGCTCGGTCTTCCTCGGCAAGATCAAGGAGGCGTTCGACAAGAACCCGGGCCTCGTCAACCTGCTGCTCGATCCGTTCTTCAAGGACGCCGTCGAAAACGCGCAGGCCGCATGGCGCCGCGCGGTCATGAAATCGGTCGACCTCGGCATCCCGATGCCGGCGATCGGCGCTGCGCTTGCCTATTTCGACGGCTACCGCGCCGCCCGCCTGCCGGCCAACCTGCTCCAGGCGCAGCGCGACTATTTCGGCGCGCACACCTACGAACGGATCGACCAGCCGCGCGGCAAATTCTTCCACACCAACTGGACCGGGCGCGGCGGAGACACCTCCGCCTCGGCCTACATCGTCTAATGATCTCCCGGTTTGGCGAAACGCTCTCCATCGCCCGCGACGAGTTGCGGGCGTTGGTGTTCCAGTGCCTTGAAGATGCGGGGCCGGTGCGGCGGGTGCTACTGCTGCCGCCGGACCACACGCGGCTGAATTCGATGGCCGGGCCGATCACGGCCATGGCCTACGAAAAGCTGGTTGGCGCGGGCGTCCACGTCGATATCCTGCCGACGCTCGGCACCCACAACCCGATGACGGAAGCGCAGCTGCGCATGATGTTCGGCGATGGGATCCCGCTCGCCGCGTTCAAGGTTCACGACTGGCGCAACGGCGTCGTCCGCAAGGGCGAGATTCCCGGCGAAATGCTCGCCGCGTGGTCGGGCGGGAAAGTCGATTATTCCGTCGGCGTCGAGGTCAACAAGATGCTCTACAACGGCTACGACCTGATCCTCTCGATCGGCCAGGTGGTGCCGCACGAGGTGGTCGGCATGGCCAACTACACGAAGAACATCGTGGTGGGCGCAGGCGGTTCGGACATCATCAACAAGTCGCACTTCCTCGGCGCGGTCTGCAACATGGAGTCGATTCTCGGACAGACCGATACACCGGTGCGTCGCCTGTTCAACCACGCGGTTTCCACCTATCTTTCCGATCTGCCGATTACCTATGTGTTGACGGTGATGGAGCAGGATTATGCGGCGGGTTGCATGCATATGCGCGGGTTTTATGCCGGCACCGATGTGTCGGTTTATACCGAAGCGTGCACGCTGGCGCGCAAGGTGAACATCAACCTGCTCGACCGCGAACCAAAAAAAGTCGTGGTCTATCTCGATCCGCACGAATTCCAGAGCACGTGGCTCGGCAACAAGGCCGTGTACCGCACCCGCATGGCGATCGCCGACGGCGGGGAGCTCATCGTGCTCGCGCCCGCGCTCAGGGAATTTGGTGAGGATCCCACGATTGACCGGCTGGTGCGGGAATTCGGCTACCGCGGCACCCCCGCCACGCTCAAGGCGGTGGCGGAAAACGAAGAGCTGCGCGCCAACCTCGGCGCGGCGGCGCACCTGATCCACGGTTCGTCGGAAGGGCGTTTCCAGATCACCTATTGCCCCGGCGACGATATTTCGCTCGGCGAGGTGCGGTCGGTCGGTTTCAACGCCGTGGCCTACGACGAGATGGTGTGCCGGTACGACCCGCAACAATTGAAGGATGGTTGGAACACGCTGCCCGACGGCGAGGAGATCTTCTACATCTCCAATCCCGCGCTCGGCCTGTGGGCCTACCGGGAAAAATTTGGAGCCTGACGCGTGAAAAAATTCCTAGACAACGATTTCCTGCTGCAAACCGCCACCGCGCAACAGCTCTACCACGGCCATGCGGCGGGCATGCCGATCTACGACTACCACTGCCACCTCTCCCCGCAGGAGATTGCCGAAGATAGGCGCTACGAAAACATCGGCGAAATCTGGCTCGGCGGCGACCACTACAAATGGCGCGCGATGCGGACGAATGGCGTTGCCGAACGGTTTGTGACGGGGGATGCGGCCTGGCGGAAGAAGTTCCAGCAATGGGCCGAGACCGTCCCGCAAACCATCCGCAACCCGCTCTACCACTGGACGCACCTGGAGCTACAGCGCTATTTCGGCATCGACGCGCTGCTCGGGCCAGCCACGGCGGACGGCATCTGGGAGGCGTGCAACGCCCAGTTGCAGACCCCGGAATTTTCCGCGCGCAACCTCATGCGCAAGATGAACGTCAATCTCGTCTGCACCACCGACGATCCCATCGACGACCTCCGCTTCCATCGGCAAATCGCCGCCGACGGATTCGGAATCAAGGTGTTGCCGACCTTCCGCCCCGACAAGGCCGCCAATCTCTCCGACCCCGCCGCTTTTCGCGGCTATGTCGAAAAACTCGCAAGGGCGGCGGAGATGGAGATCCAAGGTTTTGCCGCGTTGGTCGAGGCCGTCGAAAAACGCCACGCCTATTTCCACGCGCAGGGCTGCCGCCTTTCCGACCATGGCGTCGGCTATGTTCCCGACGCGCAGGCCACGGCCGCAGAACTCGATGCCATCTTCCAAAAGGCGATGCAGGGATCGGCCGTTTCGTTGGCGGAGCAGGAGGCCTTCCTCGCCACCTTCCTCTACGAAGTCGGGAAGATGAACCATGCGCGCGGCTGGGCGCAGCAGTTCCACGTCGGTGTTTTCCGCAACAACAATTCCCGCCTGTTCCGGGCGCTCGGCCCCGATACCGGGTTCGACTCGATCGCCGACTACCGCCAAGGGCCCGGACTCGTCCGCCTGCTCGACCGGCTCGACTCCTCGAACCAGCTGGCCAAGACCATCCTCTACAACATTAACCCGGCCGACAACGAACTGATGGCGACAATGGCCGGCAACTACCAGGACGGCTCCGTTCCCGGCAAGATGCAGTTTGGCTCCGGCTGGTGGTTCCTCGACCAGAAGGACGGGATGGAAAAGCAGATGAACGCGCTCTCCAACCTCGGGTTGCTCAGCCGGTTTGTCGGCATGCTCACCGACTCGCGCAGCTTCCTATCCTACCCGCGCCACGAATATTTCCGCCGCATCCTCTGCAACCTGCTCGGCAACGACGTCGAAAACGGCGAAATCCCCGCCGTCATGGAACTGCTCGGCCACATGGTCGAAAACATCTGCTACCACAACGCCGTCCGCTACTTCGGCATCGGGCTGTAGGCCCCATCCGGAGAGTCGCCGATACCTTGGATGAAAATTGGGGTTGCGGATTGCCCCGGGGTTTGGAAGCGTGCCGACCATGAAATATTTTCTATTCGATATCGGGAATGTCTTGGTGGATTTCGACACCGAACGGCTGCTGGATGAGATGACCCGTTCGTCCGGGCGTCCGCATACCGTGATGACGGAACGGGATTTGTTCATGATCGACGCGGTGGAAAAGGGCCATCTGAGCGACGCCGAATACGTCGGCTACCTGAACGAAGCCAAGGGGCTTGCGTGGGATGTCGCGGAGCTGGTGTCGGTTTGGGCGCGGATGTTCACCGTCAACGAGACAGGGTGCGGCCTGTTTGAGCAAGCGAAGCGGTCGGACACGGTTTCGGTGCATACGCTCAGCAACATCGCCAAGCACCACGTCGATGCGATCGAGAGCAACTGGAACGGGTTTTTCGACGGTGCCGACCGCCTCTTCTTCTCCTACCAGATCGGCGCGCGCAAACCCGACCCGGCCATCTACCGCCATGTGCTCGACCAGTTGGGCGTGCCCGGCGGCGAATGTTTCTTCATCGACGACCGGCCCGAAAACATCGAGGCCGCCCGCGACGAGGGGATCGAGGCGCACCTCTTCATCCCCGGAAACCATGCGGCGGTGAAAAGCGCCGCCGCCGGTTTCTTCGGGTGGTGATAATACTCTCGTAATCTTAATCGTCCTCGTATTCGATCCTTCGCTGATGAAATGACACCTGCAACTCCACAAACAAATGATGAAGAAACGGTCGTCATTCACGGCGATCGATGGAAGATCAAAGACGTTGCAGATGATGTGCGATCACTGGTCACGCAGACTTGGCATCGCGATGTCTGGAAGCCAACTGCGGCACTTATCCACAAGAAGGGCGGGCGTAGCACTCAATATCGCGGTCAGAAGTTTGACCCTGAGAAGATTGACTTAGTATCGGACGGCTGGAATCACGATCATTGCGCGATTTGTTGGTGGACGTTACACGAGACACACGACCCGGAGAAGGGCGTCGGATATCGAAACGAGACCAATGTATGGATTTGCTCGGAGTGTTATCAGCAATTCTTCGAACAGGACATCCTGAACTTTAAACAGAACAGCGAACAAGGTCGTGGAGCCAACGCGCTACCGCGCGTGGCTCACGACTGACGTTCAAAATTCCCCACCTCGCCCTCAATATCAAGGACGAGGTCTGCATGAAGGCGCCGTCTATTCTCCGGCCAGCAGGCTGTTGAGGCGGGCGGCGAAGGCGGCGGGATCCTCGAGCTTCGCGCCGGAGGCGATGACGGCCTGGTCGCGCAGCAGGTGGACGAGGGTGGCGGTCTTGGGATTCTGCTGGTCGGCTTCGTAGAGCGCCTGCGCCTTTTTGACGACGGGGTGCTTGGGGTTGAGTTCCAGCACGCCTTCGCGCTTCGGCACCTCCTGGCCCATGCGGCGCATCATCTCCTCGATGTGCGGACTCATGGAATATTCGTCGCCGACGAGGCAGGCGGCGGAATCCTTGAGGCGGCTGGTGAGCTTGACCTCCTTGACGCCGCCGAGCAGCTCCTTGGCGAAGCCGAGGAAGCCCTTGAACGCTTCGGTTTCGTCCTTGAGCGCATCCTTGTCCTCTTCGAGTTCGCCCTTGTTGACGGCCTTGAGCTTCTTGCCCTTGTATTCCATCAGCTGGGGGATGACGAAGTCGTCGATCGGATCGACCATGAGCAGGACTTCGCGCCCCTTTTCCTTGAAGGTTTCGAGGTAGGGCGAGTTTTCGATGGCGGCGCGGCTTTCGCCGGCGAGGTAGAGGATTTCCGCGGCTTCTCCCATGTTTTCGACATAGTTGGCGAAGCAGGTCTTTTCGCCGGCCGGCTTGGCGGTGCTTTCGAACAGGAGCAGGTCGGCGATCTTTTCCTTGTTGGTCCAGTCGGATTGGAGGCCTTCCTTGAGGACGGAGCCGAATTCGGCGTGGAACTTGAGGAACTTGTCGTAGTCCTTCTCCTTCATCTGCGCGAGGGTCTTGAAGATGCGGCCGACGAGGTTGGTGCGGATCTTGTCGAGCCGGGGGTTTTCCTGGAGGATTTCGCGCGAGACGTTCAGCGGCAGGTCGGAGGAGTCGACGACGCCTTTGACGAAGCGGAGGTAGCCCGGCAGGAGGTTGTCGAATTCGTTGCTGATGAAGACGCGCTGGACGTAGAGGTTGAGGTGCGCCTTGGGGTCGTTGTTCCACATCATGTCGAAGGGCTTGCCCTCGGGGATGAAGAGCAGGGCCTTGAACTCGATCGCGCCTTCGGCGTTGTAGTGGATGGTTTCGGCCGGCCCCTTCGTGTCGTGGGAGATGTGCTTGTAGAATTCGGCGTACTCCTCTTCGGTCACTTCGCTCTTCGGGCGCAGCCAGATCGCCTTGCGGGTGTTGAGCTGCTCTTCCTTGGGGGTTTCGGTGCCCTTTTCCTCGTCCTTTTCGGTGGTCAGCAGGACGACGGGATGTTCGACGAAGTCGGAGAACTTCTTGACCACGGAGCGCAGCTCCCAGCCGTCGAGGTATTCGGTGGCGTCGTCCTTGAGGTGCAGCACGATTTCGGTGCCGCGCGTCGCCTTGTCGGCATCGGAGAGGGTGAACGAGCCGGTGCCCTTGGATTTCCACTGCACCGCGTCGGCGCCGTGCGCCTTGGTGGTGACGGTCACTTCGTCGGCGACCATGAAGGAGGCGTAGAAGCCGACGCCGAACTGGCCGATCAGCTCGGGGTTGTTTTGCGCCCCCATCTCCTTGGCGCGGGCGAGGAAGGCCTTGGTGCCGGAGTGGGCGATGGTGCCGAGGTTTTCGACCACTTCGTCCTGGGTCATGCCGATGCCGTTGTCGCAAATGGTCAGCGTCTTGGCCTCCGGATCGGCCTTGATGGTGATTTTCCAGTCGCTGTCGCCGTCGAGCAGTTCGGGGCGGGTGAGGCCTTCGAAGCGGACCTTGTCGATCGCGTCGCAGGCGTTGGAGATCAGTTCGCGCAGGAACACCTCGCGGTGGGAATAGAGCGAGTGCGTGATCAGGTGCAGCAGCTGGTCGAGCTCGGTCTTAAACTTCATCGTCTTTTGTGCCATGTCGTCAATCTCCTGTGTTGTTGCCGCGTTGGTGCGGCGGTTGATGAAAAACGGTCGTTTTAAATACGCAGGCCGCCGGGCCGATTCAAGCATGAAAAGCGCGGACGCAAGTGCCGGGTCAAAGGATTAGCATGCAATCTCCGTAGCTGAAGAAGCGATACCTTTCCTGCACGGCGACCGCATAGGCTTCCAGCATGAACTCGTGGCCGGCGAAGGCGGACATCATCATCAACAGCGTCGATTTGGGCAGGTGGAAGTTGGTCAGGATGGCGTCGGTGTTTTTGAAGGCGTAGGGCGGGTGGATGAAGATGTTGGTCGAACCCTCCGCCGCGCGCAGCGGCACGACCGATTCGAGC
>JBGSLE010000464.1:0-4352 GCA_041740875.1 Pontiella sp.
GTGGTGGAAGAGGGCGACCCCTTCATCCAGACCGAGGTCATGGCGGCCGGCGGCAAGGTGCGCCCGCGGATGGAACGCTACCGCTTTGGCGAGCTGGACGTGGTGCGCGTCAAGCGCATCATCGACCGCGACGATTCCGAAGAGCCGGTGCCGCCGCGCGGCAAGCCGCCGCAACTGTGCGATGGCTGCCCGCACCGCGCCAGCTTCGAGATGCTCAAGGGCCTGGGCTGCATTATTGCCGGCGACATTGGCTGCTACACGCTCAGCGTATTGCCGCCGTTCGAAACCATGGACACCTGCGTCTGCATGGGCGCCTCGATCGGCGTCGGGCTGGGCATGCGCCACGTCCTCCCCGAAGAGCAGGCGCGCAAGGTGGTCAGCGTGATCGGCGACAGCACCTTCATGCACAGCGGCCTGACCGGCGTGGCCGAAATGGTGTACAACCGCCCCGCAACCGGCCATTTGCTGGTGATTCTCGACAACGGCACCACGGCCATGACCGGCTTGCAGGAGCATCCGGGAACCGGCCGGACGCTCGACCACCAGCCGACGGAGACCGCGGTCTCCATCGAGGGAACCATCCGGGCGATGGGGGTAGACCACGTGGTCATCCTCGATCCGTCGCGCGAAATGGCGGCCTTCGAAAAGGCGGCGCGGGATGCGCTGGCCTCCAACGACATCACCGTCATCATTGCCCGCCGTCCCTGCATCCTCGCCGTCGTGCGCGACGCCAAGGTCGGGCGCGGGGAGCAGGTTCGCTAACAGGAGATTTAAAAACATGCGCAATGTGGTTAATGTAAAGTTTGCCGGACTGGGCGGGCAGGGGATCCTGACCTGCACCGACATCCTCGGGCGGGTGGTCTTCGATTTGGGACACGACGTGAAGAAGGCCGAGGTGCATGGCATGAGCCAGCGCGGCGGCGCGATCACCTCCGACCTGCGCTACGGCGCCAAGGTGCTCAGCCCGATGATACCCGTCGGGGCCGCCGATTTCCTGGTGGTGCTGGGCGAGGAGCATATCGAATCCAACAAGCACCACCTCAAGGCGGGCGGGATCCTGGTGAAGCCGTCGGATTTCGCGGTGGAGAAGCTGGAAAACAAGAAGGCGTTGAACGTGGCGCTGCTCGGAGCCCTGAGCCGTCACATGGAATTTTCGGTGGAGCAGTGGCTGGCGGCCATCCGGAAGCAGTTTCCGGAACGGCTGGTTGCCGTGAATGAGCGGGCCTTCATGCTGGGCCGCGGGGAAACGGAGCACAACCCATGAGCGTTGAAACCATCGCGGAATTGATCCGCAAGAACGACCGGCTGGGCCAATTGCTGGGGATCGAATTGGACGAGGTGCGCGAAGGGGTTGCCGTGGCCCGCCTAGTCATCGGGCCGCAGCACCTGAACGCCGCCAGCGTCGCCCATGGCGGCGCGATATTTTCCTTGGCGGACATTGCCTTGGCGGCGGCCTCCAACTCCTACGGCGACGTGGCCTTGCTGACCAACGGGAACATCACCGTCTTCCATGCCACGCAGGCGGGCGACACGCTTACCGCCGTGGCGGAGGAGGTTTCCAAGAGCCGGCGGCTCGCGCACTACCGCGTGGCGGTCGCGAATTCCGCCGGGCAACAGGTCGCGGTGTTCAATGCGACGGTCTACCGGACGGGCAAGCCGCTGGCAGGATAGGCCCTCGCTCCGCCCTCAAAGCAAAAAGCGCCCCGGGATCCGGGGCGCTTTTTGTTTGCTTGGCCGGTGCGACGCCTAGAACGAATAGCTCAGTTCGGCGCGGGCGAAGACGGCGGTGTGCTGGCGCTGGTCGCCGGTGTAGTAGTCGTTGGGATCCATCAGTTCCAGCAGGAAATGGCCGCCCAGCTTGTCGGTCTGGCAGAACAGCTTTTCCGCGATGGTGAAATGGTTCCACCAGGTGAAGAGCCAGCCGCGGTTGTGGCCGCCGCCCGCCCCGTCGTCTTCCGGCGCGAACATGTAGCCGAGCAGCAGTTCGGTCTTGTAGCCCTTGCAGGGGGCGATCGAGAAGTCGACATGCGGCATGCTGACGTTCGACCAGCGGCCGATGCCCCCGTCGGGCGGGCCGAAGGAGTAGACGTAGAGTTCGGAATATTGCGGCCAGCGCGCGAAAATCGGATTCCAGCCTTCGTCCTGCGTGGAATTGGGGTCGTCGCCGGAGAGGTGGTACCAGCCGAGGCCGGCGGTTCCTTTTTGCTCTTCGAGTGCTTCGATGTGCCAGCTGCCCAGCGCATCGATCATGTATGCAGAGGCGTCCGCGCCGGATTGGTAGGCCACTTCAAGGTTGCCGTCGATGGCTTTGGAGATTTTAGGCATCAGGCGGGTGCCGACCGTGTTGAGCTGGTCGGTCATGCCGTCCTGCTTGGTCTTGGCGATGTAGTAGGCTTCCCAAGGCAATTCTGCATGGGTCTTGTTCTTGATGTAGACCCCGCCGCCCGCCTCCGCGTCGTCATACGTGGGATCGGTCAACCCGTTCACGCTGCGGTCCTGCGAATGGAGGGCCAGCTTGTCCTTGGAGGCGGTGTACATGGCCAGGAAATCGACGGTGGTGTCGTCGATCCCTTTATAGACGGCCTTGGCGGCATCGAAATAGATCGTGCGCGATCCGTCCAGGGGCGTGCCGTCGAGGATCAGCTTGCCGGTGCCGTAGATCAGGTCCTGGCGGCCGATGCGGATGTCCCACAAGTCGTGCTTCCAGTCGATGAACAGGTTGTCGAAGCTGGTTTCATCGAACGCGCTCCAGGTATTGGGGTTGTTGGGCTCCTGCACCGTGCGGAACTCGTTGAAGAGGCGGGCGCGCACGTAAAACTCTTCGTTCGGATGGTATTCGCCCCACAGGCGGGTGCGGTAGCGCTGGAAATGGTTCACCCCGCCGCGGGCTTCCCCGCCGGTGGAGGTGGGAATGTTGTCGAAATAGACCTCGCGCAGGCGGATGTCGCCGCCCCATTTGAAGGGCGAGGCCGCCTGGGCCTGCACGTTGGTTTCCTCGGCATAGGCGACGCTCGCCGCAGCGGCCGCCCCGACGAGCAGCAAGAAGGCGGTTTTTCTTTTGATGTCCATTTTCATCCTTTTGGTTGTTGGTTTTTCCCCAGGCACAAATCGAGATGGTTGGCCTGCATCTTCCTGGTGAAGAGCGACACAAGCACCGTGGCAATAATGGCGATCGGCAGGCCGATGAGGATCGGATCCACAAACGCCCAGACGACCGGGCCGCTGCTGGCGAAGACCTCCTTGCCGTCGACCAGGTGGATCGCCAGGGAGCGTGTTCCGAACAGCCGCTTGCAAAGCAGCAGGGCGGTGGCGGCCTTTTCCTCCACGAACATGATCCAGAAGAAGCTGGTGAACGCGCCGCACAGCATGCCCGCGATGGCGCCGGCCTTGGTGATGCCGCGGCTCCAGAGCGCTCCGACATACATCGGCAGGAACGCCCCGGCGCAGAGGCCGAAGAAAATGGCCGTTCCGCGCGCCACGATGGCGGTTCCGGTTTTACCGAACTTCACCTCCATGATGTAGCTGAGGTAGACGGAAACCAAAATGCCCGCCAGTACGCCGACGCGGGTGGCCAGCATCCCGCCGCCTTTTTTCCGGTATTGCAGCGCCTCCTCGACGAAGTCGCGCCCGAGGGAGGTTCCCATGGTATGGAACTGGCTGCTGAGCGTGCTCATGGCGGCGGAGATCAACGTCAGCATGAAAACGACGCCGAACCAATCGGGCAGGGCGCTTTGCAGGTACATCGGGATGATGGCCTCTACGTCGCCTTTGGCCGCGACAATGGCCACCGAGCCGGTCGTGGCGTGGAAGTGGACGTTGGACAGGGCGCCGACGATGAAGGCGACTCCGGTCATCATCATGATGAAGACGCCGCCGATCGGGATGGCGCGGTTGAGCTCCTTGCCGCTCTTGACGGTCATGTAGCGCACGGACAGTTGCGGCTGGGCCAGCACGCCGATGCCCACGCCCAGGATGATGGTGCTGACCAGGACCCACCAGAGCGGCGCGCCGAATTCCGGCATGCTCGTCCAGCCCCGGTGCCCGCCCGCTTGCAGTTTTTCAGGAACCATGGCGGCAAGGTCGGTCAACTGCTGGTGGGCCGAGGCGACGCCGCCCATCTTCGAATAGGTCATCACCAGCAGGACGGTCATGCCCACGAGCATGATGGTGCCCTGCAGGGCGTCGGTGTACATCACGCATTTCATGCCGCCCATGATGACGTAGAGCGCGATGATGGCCGAAAAGAGCAGCAGCGCCAGGTTGTAGTCCATCGACAGTTGCGAAGAGATGTACTTCGCGGCACCGGTCAGCACCGCCGACGCATAGAGCGGCATGCCCACGAAGATGATCAG
>JBGSLE010000465.1:0-7368 GCA_041740875.1 Pontiella sp.
GGTGGTGCCGGCCGCCGCGCGGGCCGCCAATCCTGACAGGCCGACGGCCATTCCGGCCAAGGCGGTGGTTTTGAGGCTGGTTCTACGGGTGCAGGGATGTTCCATGGTAGCGGCTCCTATGTTTAGGGTTTTGCAAAATACACGGGACGTGCGGCCAAGTCCATACCGGACAACGGGAAAAGGGCCGCGCGAAGCGATCCCCCGCAAGAAAGAGTCGGAATAAACGCTCGAAACCATTGGCGGGGTTGCTACTATCTTGAGCGTGGCAGCCAACAACCATTTCGACAACAACCGTCCGGTGCACTTGGGTTTCCGGGATGCCTACTACGAGCGCGCCATTGCCCTGTTGTTGGAAAAACGGGAATTGCAGCAATGCGAGCTGGCCATCGACGAGTATGAGCGGATCCTCTTCCTGCTGCGCAGCGCCCGCAAACACGCCCGCCTGGCCATCCGCCGCGATGCCGGCAGCGAGTCCGACCGGTTGTTCTGCGATTTTATCAATGTCCTCGCCGGCAATGTGAAGGCCGTCCTGTCGATGCTCAACCTGCGGCGGATGGTCGAGAACGCCGAAGGGTTTTTTCTCTCGTCGGAGGAGATCAACCAGGCTTCGGTGGTGCTCCAGGCGGAGGAGTACGAGCGCCGCGCCCACGATATCGTCCGTTGCGTCCACAACACGCTGGGCTTGGCGCGCACCGCCTTCGAGCGGCTCAAGGAAGAAAACCGCCGGCAATTTTCCGCCGAAGAGCAGGAACGCTATGGCCGCGCATCGGGGCACCTGAGGGATTTGCTCAAGCAGGCCGCCGGGGTCCCGCCGCACCATGCGCACAACGTGCTGCCCTAGCCTGGACTAGCCAGGGAGCCCGTCCATGGAAGGACGGGCACCGGCCGCGCGCCGATGGCCGCCGTATTCACAGGGCGTTTCCAATCCCGCCGTTGGTGCTGGAAAGTGTTCCGATATGTTTCATCCTCTTCTTGCTCCAGCGACACGCCGCCCCTTCAAACCAATATGCCGCTGCATACCCAAAAATAAACGGTGACCGGAAGGCAATATAATGCAACATATATCCCGTTTAGTAGGCCTCAGTGGCTGGTATGTTGTAGGCGAGTGGAGGCTTCCGGATGAAGAGGGCGGTTTTCAAGGCGGTTGGTCGGAAGGTGGTTGCGCGATGTCCGGCCTGGCGGCTCCATTGGAACGGATCGGGTTGAAGCCGGACAACACCGGCAATTTGTACCTGGCGGCCAATTGGGTCGGCGACGTGCTGCCGACAGCGGCCAGCGGATTGCTGGGAGGGGTCTTTGGCCGTCGCAGCCAACTGGGCCGGCGGGGTGCTGCCCTCCGGGAGTTCGACGGGGCTGGTAACGGTTGGGCAACGCCTGGAACAATCTGGCGGTGCGACAGACCGGCGGGTATGTCAGCGGCGGAACAGCCTTTGCCTTGCGCGGCGGCACCTCCGGTTCGGGCATCACCACGGTCTATGAAATCGAGGATGCGCGCATCGAGTACGCCTCCTATACGAATCTTTTTGTCAACGGCACCCTGACGCTATGGTCGCAAGCTAACCAAAAGATGGAGCTGAACCTCCTTTCGGGCCACGTGGAAGCGACCACGCTGAGCCGCAATGCGGTAGCGGCGGGAACGGTTTATGGAACCATAAACATGCGCGACGGGCTCCTGCACGCGGCGTCGATGACCACCGGGAAGGCCGCCGTCAACATGCTGGCGGGACGGGATCGATCATCATCGACTCGCTCGATACGACGCTCAACGCTGCGCTCTACCTGAACTTCGAAACCGGCAACGAAGGCAGTTTTACCTTTGGCCAGAAGACCGGCGGCGTTACGGCCGGCGGAACGTGGCAGTGGTTGATAGATAACAACCAGGTTTCCATCGACGGCGTGGTCGAAACCGACCTTTCCAAGTTCAGCATCACCGGCTCCGGCCTCAGTTCGTCGATCGCGCTGATCCCCGAGCCGGCCACCCTGGGGCTGATCGGAATGGTCGGCGTCGGCCTGATGGCCGTTCGCCGCTTCGTTGCCCTCTAGTGCGCATCCTTTGCGGGCGACCGCGATACATGCCCATCCTATGGATTGGGCATTTTTTTTACCTCCGATGTGACGCCTGCGCGCTTCCCGGTGTAACACCCATGAGAATCAACGACGGGGAAGCAACCACAACACAAGGAGCAAGACAATGAAGGTAAAAAACATCATGGCAATCGTGGCAGGAATCGCAATGGCAACCGTAATGGCCGAAGCCGCAGGCGGCAACGGAAACGGTAAGGGCGCAGGAAACGGCGCCCAGGCGAAGAAGCAGGCATGTACTCAGGATTGCACGCAGGATTGCACCCAATGCCAGAGCCAGGACTGCACCGGTTGCGCGGTTCAGCAGAAGCAGCAAATGCGCAAAAAGGACGGAACGGGCGCGAAGGCCGGCACCGGTTCGTGCACACGATAAGTTGCGGATCAGTTTGATCGCGAAGAGAGTGCCGTTCGCTGCCCTCTCTTTTTTTGGTGATGTGACGAAGAGGAACACAATGCTGAAATCAATCGTCTACGCTATCATCGGTTGTGTGATGCCGGCACCCTTCGCAACAGGTCAGTGCGGATGTTGCCGTACGCCCGCGACGACCCCTGCGCCTGCCGGGGTATTAACGGAAACGGAAGCAAAGAATCTACTGCTCATGCGGGAGGAGGAAAAGCTCGCGCGCGATGTCTACAACGCCATGCACGAACTCTACAACCAACGGGTGTTCGGCAACATTCCGCGGGCGGAGCAGTCTCATATGGATGCCGTGCTGGGTCTGCTCAACGCCTATGGTCTCGAAGATCCCGCCAAGGTGACGGCCGGCACGTTCAGCAATACCGAATTGCAGCAGCTCTACGACGATCTTGTCGCGCGCGGCACGAAGTCGAAACAGGATGCCTTTCTGGTTGGCGCGCTGGTCGAGGAAGTGGACATCGAAGATCTCGTCGATGCCATGAAGCGCACGGATAAGAAGGATCTCCTCGCCATCTATGGAAATCTGCTGGGCGGTTCGGAACGCCACCTCAACGCATTCGTCAGAAATTATGAAGCCGTCTCGGGCAAACCCTATCAGGCACAGAAGCTGACGCAGCAAGCGGTCGACGGAATTCTCGGGAGATGAATATGCCTCCGCAAACGGGTGTACTGCTCCTGCTGGCTTGCGTGGCCGGTTCCGCATGCGGCGTAACAACCTGGAAGGGACCGCTATCCGGATATTGGGATACGCGTTCCAATTGGGAAGGAGGTTTTCCGGCCAGTAATTCAACGGTGCGACTCGACCACGACAACCAAAGCAACGCCTACACGGTCATCGTCCAGACGGCCGCTATGGCGAACCAGTTGTGGATGGATACCTACGGGGATGTTCCCGTTCACGTTCGCGTCGACAGCCCGGGAAGCCTTCGGTTCAATAGCATGCGCATGGGGTTCAAGGCGGAAGATCGCGCATCCAGCTTCACGATCGATGGCGGACGGGCATGGGGGATGGATCCAAGCGATCCCGCCATAACCAACACGTCTTTTCTCGTCGGCAACAATCCGGGTTGCATGGCGACCCTGAGCATATTGAACAACGGGTTGTTGTCCGTCATGGGTCCGAATGGACTCATTGTGGCCAGCAGCAAGGAGAGCGTTGGCCGTATCGTCGTGGCCAACGGAACGGTCCAAATCAAAGATGCGTTGATCCTCGGGAAGGGGCCGGGATCAAGCGGCGAGATGAGCGTAGCAGGATCGTCGTCCGTCTCGATCACCGGCGCGCTTCATATCGCAAAACTTGATGATGGCGCCCTTATGCCAACGGGAACCGTGGTTATGGCCGGGGGAACGCTTGAATGCGGCACCCTTAATGTCGGCGCGCACGGGATCGCATCTTTAACGCTGAGCGGAGGCGACATCCGCGCAGGCTCCGGCGGAATCACGATCGGGCTTTCCAATGCCGACGGCCGGCTCGACATGCACGGAGGAACGCTCCAGGCCACCAACTCCTTTATGAACATCGGCCATACCGATTCCTCCGGGCTCCTCTCGATAAGCAATGGAGCAGTCCATGTTTCCGGCTCCATTAGCGTCGGATCGGGAAGCCGATCACATGGACAGATCAATCAGTGGGGCGGAACCATTGACGCAAACCGGCTGATCATAGGCGAACCCATATCCGCCAGCGGCACACTGAATCTTTACGACGGCGTTTTGACCCTAACCAACCTTCTGATTGGCTCCGGCGGAACAGCCCAATGCAATCTATATGGCGGAGAATTGCGCATACTTGGCCAGGACCATGCCGCCATTCAGATCTCCGGCGGCGGCATCAATTTGCAGCAGACCGTGATCCAATGGGCGAACAGCAATCTGACCGATTGGGTAACCAATTCCGTCAACGCCGGCTCCATCGGCTATAGCAACGGCTTTGCGCCGGGAACCTACAGCGCCAACGGATATGACGGCCACCTGATTCTCGGTGATCACGCACTCTACTGGGACAATCTCGACAACGGCTCGCAGTTTTCCCATAGCGCAATCTGGGTCGAGCAGCTTGCCGAAGAGTCGCCCTACGAAACGTGGGTGGCCGGTTACAATCTAATCGATAGCGATCTGGCCGCTGATCCGGATTCCGACGGGCTCGATAACCTGGCCGAATACGGTCTTGGAGGAAATCCGACCAACGCGAACGACGTTGGAATTATTCCAACCTTAGGAATCGGCGATATCGGCGGGACGATCGGGATTGACTATGTCTACCGGCGACGGAGCGATGCCCCCGCACGCGGACTTGATTATTTTCTCGAACTCAACACCAAACTGAATGGCGGGGTGTGGACCAACGACGGGTATGAGGTCGTCGATGCCAGCGCCAGCGATGCCGGTTTCCAAACGGTCACCAATCGTATTTCAACGGAGCCTTTCACCGCCTTGTTTATTCGCCTTCGGATCAAAGCCGAATAGATGCCTTGATACGAATGAAGAGACATCAAGGGAATGCCTAAGGGACCGCTAGGAATTCTGAAGGAGAGCTATGGAAGCACAAAGTCCGCAGGCAGGAAGGTTCTTTGCCGGCTGCCGTTTATGCGTAATGGCCGCGTGTGGTTTGGTTGCACCATGCACCCAGGCCGTGGAGGTCTATACCTTTGAATCGCTGGCGGTCAACCACGCCATCAACGGCCAGGATCACTGGAAGGATCAGCCCGGCCAGGGCGACGCAATTGTCGCATTGGATGCCACCGGCAATGGCACGAAGATCGTTCGCCATTACAAGACGGTCGTTTTTGACCAATCCGCTTTTATAACCCGCACCAACGATGCGAACTTTAATTTCGTGTCCTTTACCGGGCTGGAAACCAATGCGGTCATCCAGTTCGAAGCCAATGGCGAACATGCCGCGATGTTCGCTCTGGGTCATGACCGCAACGGGGACGGTCTGCTTCTGGCCACGGACGGTGAAATCGGTCCGGCCTTTGGGGTATATGGCCGCAGCTTCCGCATTCAGGAGGCGGGTTTGGGTACCGCGAGCGAGGCGGCCTTCGGGAGCGGCAACAGCGGCAGCGACTGGTATCGGCTCCAGTTGCGGGTGGATTTCACGGCCGGCGGCGGCGAAGGAGCCGGTAGTCTCTACTACATGAATCTGACCGACGGTGATCAGGTTTTCCAAGCGGTGGCAGGGCTAAGTGACCGGCCGTTGGGGCTGGGTCGTCTGCATGCGGATGCCCGTCCGGCGCGGTGGGATGCCATGTGGCTCCACCTTCTGTCCAGTGGTGACAGCGTACCCCACGCCGACAATCTGGTTCCGAACCTTAACGGCATCCGCATCACCGGGATTACCTGCGGGGAGGACATTGTGCTGCACTGGCGCGGTGGTACGGGCCCCTACCAAATGCAGCGGCGGATGGATCTGGCCACCGGTAGTTGGGAAAATGTGGGAGAAGCCACGATGCAGACCAACGCATCGGCAGCCATCGCCGGCGATGTGGGATTCCTCCGAGTCGCACAGCCGTGACCGCACTGTTTTTTATGCTCCATGCGACGAATGAGACAACAACGCTTGTCGCGGTTGGAAAACAAGGAAGCAACAGCAATAGGCCTGCTTATGAAAACACAAAGAGCATTAACCGCCATGTGCGAACGCGGTCACCAGCGTCCACGGGAAGGGAGGGGGCTTGTCGGCTACCGTTTATCCCTGATGGCCGGCTTGGGGCTGGCCTCGCTTTCCGCCCATGCCATCGAGGTCTATACCTTCGAAGCGCTGACTCCCAGCTCCGAGATTGACGGGCAGGACCTCTGGATGGACCAGATCGGCCAGGGACGGGCGGGGGTGCTGCTGGATGAGTCCGGCAATGGCACGAAGGTCGTCTATTATCACAAGACGGCCTTGTTCGTCGAACCCGCGTTCCTCACCCGAACCAACGATGCGAGCTTTGACTTCGTCTCCTTTTCCGGCTCGGAGACCAATGCGATCCTCCAGTTTGACGCCACCGGGGAGCACGTCGCAATGTTCGCCCTGGGCCGCGACTTGAACAGCGATGGTGTGCTGAAGATAACCCAAGGCGAGATCGGGCCAGCCTTCGGGGTTTATGCCCATAACTTCCGCATCCAGGAGGCCGATCAGGGTGTCGCGAGCGATGCCGCGTTCGAGAGCGGAAATAGTGGCAACGACTGGTACCGGATCCAATTGCATGTCGATTTCACCGCTGCCAACGGTGAGGGCACCGGCAGTCTTTACTACCGGAATCTGAGCGATGGGGACACGGACTTCCAAGCCGTCGCTGGATTGCAGGACCGGCCGCTGGGTCTGAGCCGGTTGCAACCCGAGGCCCGGCCAGCGGGATGGAATGCCATGTGGCTAGTCCTGTTGCAGGAGGGCTTCAACGCACCTAGAGCGGACAACCTTGTGCCAAATCTGAACGGCATCCGCATCACCGGGATTACCTGCGGGGAGGACATTGTGCTGCACTGGCGCGGCGGTACGGGCCCCTACCAAATGCAGCGGCGGACGGATCTGGCAACCGGTAGTTGGGAAAATGTGGGAGAAGCCACGATGCTGACCAACGCATCGGCAGCCATCGCCGGCGAGGTGGGATTCTTCCGTGTCGCACAGCCGTAGCCGCGGTGGTTGGGCCAACGACCATTACATTGGCCGGTTAATGGGTTGCCTCAGGATCGGCTAAACTTGCGGTCGAGTTCGTTGAAGCTGGTGTAGATGAGCGTCGGCCGGCCGCGCGGCGAGGTGTAGGGCATCTCCGTCTTGGCCAGGTCGGCCACCAGCTTCGCGATCTCCGCATCGGATAGCCGGTCCTTGGCGCGCACCGCCGTCTGGCAGGCGGCCTGGGCGATCCGCTCCTGCACCAGTTCGC
>JBGSLE010000466.1:0-3460 GCA_041740875.1 Pontiella sp.
GCCATCGCCATCGGGATGATGATCCACTTCGGCACGCTCACCACCACCACCAACGGGCTGCTGGTGATCGCCTTCTTCCTGCTCACCGCGCCCGTCGCCGCGCACATGATCGTCCGCGCGGCCTACCGCTCCGGCGTCGGCCTCTGGATCCTCACCCGCGTCGACGAGTGGAAGGCCCAGGGCAAGCCCGGGCGGGACGACGGCGAGTCGCGATAAAACGCGGCCTCCGCGTTTTTGGCCCATAAAATGTACCATGATGAATGGGTTGTCCGGAGGTCGGGATATGAAGGCGACGGCAGCGAAGCGGCAATATGCAGAACAGACAGAAGATAACTCGCATGTCATCATGTGATTAAAAGCAAACGCATTTTTCCAGGGCAGTGAAAAATTGTCTGCTCTCATAAAGATCACAAAGCTAGACAAGAACAGGCCTTTGCGTAAGGCATGATCCAAACGGGTTGTTCCGCGGGTGGGGTTACCCGGCCTGCACGGGCGGATCGGTCGCCCTGCTTTTGACGCTTCGTGCCCGGATAGGATCAGGCCAGTCGTGTTCTGCTTGATATAGACTCGTTAAAGGAATACAAACTCCGTGCCGGTGGTTGATATGATATAAATTCCTATGTTGGGCATTCGGCGGAATGGCGCAAGGCAATGGGATAGGCGGGAGCCTAAGATGAAAAGATCTATACTATTTTTTATCCTGCTCGGCTTGATGCGCTCATTTGCATCGCCACCGTCGGGGAAAGCCTATTTCCGCATCGTTGGCCCAGTGCATTCGACGATCACGCAATTCAATACCCTTTCCGGTGACCTGTCATGGTCGAATGCGGTCGGCGGGGTGACGAGCCAGATCCAGCGGGCGGAATCCTTGGTGGCGGGAGGCGACTGGGTGAATCATGTCCAGTGGCTAGCGGCCACCCAGCTTGCCACAAATAAAATAATCGATCTTTATCCACCCGATCGGATGACATTTGTTCCTGGTGGATTTTTTTCAATGGGCGACAAGATAGGCGATGGCTGGATTGACGAGGTTCCCGTCCATGTCGTCCATACCGATGGATTCTACATTGATCGACAGGAGACGACCAAAGCGCGCTGGGATCAGGTGCTGGAATGGGCGATCGCAACAGGCTTCACGTTCGATCATGTTGGTTTCGGTAAAGTGGTGGATCATCCGGTACACACCGTCAATTGGTGGGATGTGGTGAAATGGTGCAACGCTCGCAGCGAGATGGAGGGATTGGAACCTGCCTACTACACCTCTTCAGTCAAGACCGCCGCCAACATATACCGAACCGGACAGGTGGATGTGCAGAACGAGTGGGTGCGTTGGGATGCCGGCTACCGTTTGCCGACCGAGGCGGAATGGGAAAAGGCGGCTCGGGCCGGGCTGGATGGACGGTTCGCCTGGGGCAATACGATAGACCATGACCATGCCAACTATTATGCCAATGGCAGCGACTACGAGCATGACGCCAGCTCCTATGAAACCAACACGTACCATCCGGCGTATGTCACGGGTCTCATTCCTTATACCAGCCCGCCGGAAAGTTTTCCGGCCAACGGATACGGGGTTTTCGACACGGCGGGAAATCTTTCGGAATGGTGCTGGGACTGGTATGGGGGCGACTATTATGGCACTTCGCCAAGTTTCGATCCGCGCGGGCCAGTCTCGGGGGCATATCGTATTAGTCGGGGTGGGGCGTGGAACAATACCGCCTTCGAATGCCGGATTTCTTTCCGGTCATTGTTTCCCCAGTCTGAAGCCAATGACCATCTGGGCTTCCGGACTGTGCTTCCCCGCGGCCCGTAGCATTCGCTGTCGGTGTGGTGAAGGGCATCGTGTCTCGCCCGCCGAACGTGTTGTAAAAACACAACATAACCTTGGCCTGAAATCCCCGGACCACTTCTGGCTACGGATGGCCCTGCTGCTCGCGGGCTTGTGTGCGCCGCTGGCGGTATTCCTTGGGGCTGATGCCGGCGTACTGCTTGAAGGCCTTGGAGAATCCGAACCCGTTTTCGTAGCCGATTTCGTCGGCGATCATGGCCAGGGTGTAGTTGGAGAAGGCGAGCATTTCAGCGCCGCGTTCCATGCGCATGGTGGCCACCATGTTCATGGGGGTGGCGTTGTGGAGTTTCGAGCAGAGGCGGTTGAGGCGCGTCTTGCAGAGCCCCGCCTCCGCCGCCATCTCGTCCACCGTCCAGCGGTGCGCCAGGTCGGCGTGGATCTTGCGCCAGAGGTTCTGGAGGGATTCGCGCACGCCGATCAGTTCGGGATCCTCCGTGCCCAGCTCGCGCTTGAGATAGCCGACGAGCATGTCCGTGCAGAGCCGCAGCATGTGCTGCGAATCCGGATTGCGGGTCGTCGCCTCGTCCACATAGTTTTCCATCAGCCGGTGTACGGCATTCGCCCACTGCGACTTGCGGACGGTGACGCCGGGGCTGAAGAGGGGGGACCATTCCGGGCAGTCCACCAGGTGGATCCAGGAGATGTCCCATTGCTTGGTGATGGGGTGGTAGGAAAAGGTCTGCCCGGTCGATCCGATCATCACCTCGGAGGGGTGGATGGTCAGGGCGTGGTCGCCGATGTCGATTTGCGCCGAGCCGGCATGGCAGTAGAGGATCATGTTGTAGTAGGAGGGGAAGCGCGCGGCGCGGTAGCCCGGGGTCAGGTGGCTGATGCCTGCGATCAGGATGTTGTGCTCCTCCATGCAATGGATATGGGGCGAGGGCTGGGTCAGGATGCGTTCGCGCGACGCGCCGGGAATCACGATGTATTCCAGATTGGTATCGATGATGCGCGCCTTGCCCATATCTCTTCCTTATGTCGTTTTCCCGGGGGCATGGCAAGCGGGTATTTGGAGCGGGAGGCCGCGCGGCCAAGGAGGGCGGGAAAGGGTGTTCCGGATATGCTTTATGCGATCGAAGACATGGACTCTTGCGGGAAACGGCGTAGGATGCGCACGCATGAAAGTAGGCCTCAAGCAAGTGGTTTTGTTTTCAGGTGCCGCGTTGTTGGCGGCCGCTTTCTGGCTGTACACCGATCCCGGCCTCCAGCCGATGTGGCGCGGCAAGGTGGTCGTCCGCTTCTGGAACGGGTTTACCGGCCCCGACGGGCGGGTGATGGTCAAGCTGGTCAACCGGTTCAACCGGGAGCATCCCGACATCGAGGTGAAGCTGCAGCGGATCGACTGGGCCATCTACTACAACAAGCTGCTGGTGGCCATGATGGGCGGGCGGGGCCCGGATGTCTTCGTTGTGCATGCCTCGCTGCTGCCCCGCTTCCACCACGCCCGTTTCCTGGAACCGCTCGACGGCCACGCCGCCGGGCCGTTGGGCATTCCGGCCGACGATTTCGACGGTCGCGTGATGGCGGCGGTGTGCGACGGGGGCGTGCAATGGGGCGTACCGCTGGACGTGCATCCGGTCGGCATGTATTGCAACAGCGCCCTGTTCCGGC
>JBGSLE010000467.1:0-4531 GCA_041740875.1 Pontiella sp.
AGTCCGCCCGCGAAGTGCGGGAAGCGCCGGAAACGCGGTTTGCGCCGCGCCAGCGGCCGGTGGCGGGTTACAACCCGGCGCGGGACTATAGCAACGCGATCGCCGACGCGGTGGAAAAGGTGATGCCGTCGGTCGTGGTGATCCGCACCGAAAAGGTGCAGTACAAGGTGGAAACGGACCTGTTCGGATTCCCCCTCTACGGCATCAGGGAAAACCTGGCGGGCGAGGGTTCGGGCGTGGTGATCGACGAGCGCGGCTACGTGCTCACCAGCTGGCACGTGGTCGACAACGCCCAGTGGATCGAGGTGGTGCTCAACGACGGCACGAAGCTGGCGGCCACGCTGGTTGGCCACGATTTATCGACCGATCTCGCCGTACTCCGGATCAAGGCCGACGCAGCCGCGGACTATCCCGCCGTCGAGTTCGGCAATTCCGATGCGGTGCGCGTCGGCGAGGTGGCCATCGCGATCGGTTCGCCCTTCAGTCTGCAAAGTTCCGTTACCGTCGGGTACGTCAGCCAAAAGGGACGGCGCGTGCGGATCCTGCCCTACGAGGATTTCATCCAGACCGACGCCGCGATCAACGAGGGCAACAGCGGCGGGCCACTGATCGATGTCGATGGCCGGCTGATCGGCATCAACGCCGCGATCCAGACCGAGGCGCAGAAGAAGGGGGTGGGGATCGCCTTCGCCATTCCCTCGAACCTGGCGATGGTGGTCGCGAAATCGTTGATCGAAAAGGGCAAGCACGAATGGCCGTGGGTGGGGGCCTCCTTCGGCACGGTGGCGGGCGGGCAGGAGCTGCAGGTTACGCAGGTTTGGCGCGACACCCCCGCTGCGCGCGCCGGTTTGCTGCCGGGCGACGAGGTGGTTACGGTCAACGGCATCAAGGTGCGCAGCGAGTTCGATGTCTACCGGGTCATCTTCAACCATTCCGTCGGCGAATCCGTTCGCCTGGAGATCCTGCGCGACAAAAAAAGGCAGCCCGCAATGGAGCTGCCCTTGGAGGAATTCCCTGGTAGCGCGTTTTAGCCCTCTTCGCGCAATCCGCGCACCACGGCCTGGCTGAACCCGAGCGGTTCGAGGAATTCGCCCATCAGCCAATCCGGCGGCGTGTTGCCGAGCTCGGACTTGCCGCAAAAGTCCACGTAGGCCGCCCAGGCGTCGCGGTGGGCGAGTAGCGGGGGCAGGTATTCCGTCGCGTCGAGGTTGTTCACCAGCGCATACGAAACGGCCAGCTGGGCTTCGGCGTTGCGGGCGTACTGCTCCAGCCGGTCTCCATCAATGCCGGGGCCGACCGCCGCGACGCTCCGGGCGAGCTTGTCCTGGATGACCGTCGGCGTTGCGGGGAAGCTGAAGGCGCGGTAGGCCGCGGCCGCTTCGGCGAAGCCGTTCTTTTCGAAAAAGTCGATGCGCTTGTTGGTGTGCCCGGCTTCGTCGCTCCACGCCTTGCCGAGATAGACCACTTCGGCCAGGCCGGACGAAAAGCCGGCCAGCCAGCCGAGCCGGCCGTTTTCGACATCCTGCGGCAGCGTGAAGACGCTGTGGCCGATCATGATGTGGTGCGCACCGTCGCCCGAATCGAGCACCTCGACGAGGATCCGGGTGCGCGCGGTTTGGAAGTCGGACGCGGCGCGGCGCGGATAGAGGTTGTTGCGGTAGACGGGCCACGCCAGGGCCATCGCCCGGAGCGCGAGGTCGTTGTCGGGGTGGGCGGCGTAGCCGGAAGCGGCATCGGGTTCGAGCAGGATGCTCTTGTGCGAAAACTTCGGCAGCATCAGCGCCGTCGGCTCCCCCTCCACCGCGAACGAACCGGGTTCGATGCCGGCGGCGAGCTGGAGGAAGTTGTACGCGGTCAGGTCGCACTGCCCGTGGAACGAATCGCCAGCCTTGGCCGAAACCGTCTGCCCGTCCTTGACCGTCGTTGCGGCGTAGGCCGAGGAGGGGCTGAAGAGGTTGACCATTACGAAGGGGTAGTTCCCGTAGATGGCGCGCTCGACGGCCAGCCGGGCGGACGACGTTTTGGAATAGTCGGCGTTCTCCGCCTGGAGATAGAGCCAGGGGCGGTTGACGCCGCCGCTGAAGTGGTTGGGCTCGATGTAGACGTTGAGCTGCTGGGCCACATTCAGCGCCAGCACGACCACCAGTGTGATGAGCACGATGACCGTGCACAGAACCATGTCCGAGAAGGACTCGAACACGCCGTCGGATTCGACGGAGGCTTCGTGGCGGTTGGAGATACGCATGGCTAGGCCACCTTCTGGTTCTTTTCGCCGCCGCCCTTTTGCTGCAAGTAGTGCTGGATCGACTCGGCCGCGACGGCCAGGTGGCCGGCAATCTAGACGGCGTCCGTATCCAGCTTGGCCTTGGCCATGGTCACCATTTCCCCGGTCGCCTGGCTAATGGCGCCGTGCAGCTCGCCCACGGCCTCCTTGAGTTCGAGGCTGGTGCCGTCGACCGAAAGTTTGAAGTCGGCCAGCGAGCCGGAAACCGCATCGCCCGCCTGGGCGACCGATTCGTTGAGGCTCGCGAAGGAGGTGCCGACGTCTTCGCCCGCCTTGTTGATCGTTGCGTTGAGGCCGCCGAAGGCGCCGTTGAGCGCTTCGCCCGACTGGGCGATGGAGGAATTGACCCATCCGATGGCGGAACGGACCTCTTCCCCGGCTTTTTCAACCGACTGCCTGAAGGTTCCGAAGGAGGCTCCGACCTCGCCGTTGAAGCGGTTCATCTCGGCGGTCATGCCTTGGATGCAGCCCTGGGTGGCTTCCATCGCGTGCTTGCCGGCGGCCCCGATGGATTCGCCGAGCTTGGCCATCGAGATTTCGACCCCGTCGGCGATGCGCAGGGTGAGCGTATCGATCTGCTTCTGCATGTTTTCGAAACTGGCGACCACCTTGGCCATCTGCTGGTCGAGTCGCTCCTCCTGGCTGGCGGATTTGGTCGCCAGGTGGGTGGCGGCGTATTCCGCCGCTTCGGCGCAGAGTTCGGAGAGCGCGTTGAGCTGCGAGCCGGCGACGGCGCGCAGGACCATGCCGGCCATGGCGCCATAGTACGTGGTGTAGAAGGCGGTGCCCATCCCGGCGACCGTGGCCTTGAGCGCCTCCATCATGGTATTGCGGGAAAGGCCAATGTTTTCAACCATGTTGCCCAGGCCGGAGATCGACATGATCAGGCCGACCACCGTGCCGAGCAGCCCCATCGAGATCACCAGCGCGGCCAGGATGGATACCGAACGGACGCGGGAGTTGTGTTGCGCATGGTAGGAATCGATCACGGCGAAGGCATCGACCGCTTCCCCCGTGGCCTTGTACCCTTCAAGCTTCTTGAAAACCGCGACCAGGCCCGACTTACTGGCGGTGGCGGGCAGGGCGCCGCTTGCCGTTACCTTTCGCAGGACGCTCCATTCGGATTGCAGCTTAAGGGCGGCCAGGAGCGACATGGCCATGCCCACGAGGGAGATGGCGGCGATGACGTAGCACATGCCGGTGTTGTCGGTGCGGAAGCCAACCAGCAGATGCTGGCGGGTTACGATGCCGGTGCCGAGCAGGAGGCCGACGGCCCAGATGCTCCACGAGGCGATCGGCGATAGTCTTTGTTTCTTCATGGGTTCTTCCTTTCGAGTAGCTAACATTTCCAATGCAATTGCCCCGTTTTTAAGCATATTGCGTGCCATAGGGCGGTGAGACTCGCCGGGGCATGAAGCGCGGCTTCCGTCTTTCCATGGATTGAAAAACCGCTAGAGTGCGCACGCTTTAGGGAGAACGGATCATGGCCTACAAGAAAAACAGCCGGCTGGTCGCCGCACAAATCCTTAGCCAATGGCTGGAGGACGGCAGTTTCCCGGACCGCCAGCTGGCCCGGTTGCAGCACGACCACGCCTTCGTCATGGAGGTGGTCAACGGGGTGGTGCGCAACCACAACATTTTCCAATGGCTGCAGGAGCGGTGGCTCAAAAGCCCGCCGGGCCCCTTTTTCGAAGCCGTGCTGTGCGTCGGCCTCTACCAGCTGCTCTTCATGCAGGTGGAGGAATATGCCGCGATCAACGAAACCGTCGAAGCCGCCAAAAGCCATCCAGACGGGGCGATGCCCTCCAAAATGGTCAATGCGGTGCTGCGTCGCGCCCAGCGCGAAAAGGCCGAAGTGCTGAGGGATCTGGCAAAACAGCCGCCCCACATCCGCCTCTCCCATCCCGCCTGGCTGCTCGACCGCTGGACCAAAAACTACGGCGAAGCCGATGCGCTCAAGCTGGCCGAATGGGACAACGAGCCGCCCGCCACCGTGCTGCGGATCGAGCAGGCGGCCACCGATGCCGCCGAATTCATCGACAAGCTGCGCGCGGCGGGCATCGAGCCGCTGATGCACCCGTTCAGCGAAAAGGAAATCTTCCTCGTCCTGCCGCGCGGCGTCGCCGTGCGCGAGATCCCCGGCTATCACGAAGGCTGGTTCACCATCCAGGATCCCGCCACCTCCATCTCGGTCGACCTGCTTGCGCCGCGCCCCGGCGAAGCCGTCCTCGACGCCTGCGCCGCGCC
>JBGSLE010000468.1:0-2820 GCA_041740875.1 Pontiella sp.
AGGGTCGTGTTGCCGACGCCCAGGCCGTCCAAGCGCTGGGTGAATTCGGGATCGTTCGATCCGGCCACCAGCACCCGGATTTCCGGCAGCTCCTTTTCCAGCAGCGGCAAGGCGTCCAGGATGAGCCCCGCGTTCTTACGCAGCGAGAGCCCGCCGGGCACCAGCACGAAGGGCTTTCCGCCGGACAACCGGGCCACTTCCGGAGCGAGCGCCGGATCGACCGCCGAGCCGAACACGGGGTGGGGCGCGTTATGGATGACGTGCAGCTTGGCTTCGAGCTCCGGGAAAAAATGCGCGATGCGCGCGGCCGAAAAGTTCGACACCGTCACCACCGCGTCGGCCTGCTGCGCCACCCGCTGGAAGAGCTGGGTCCACTTGAGGCAATGGAGGCGCCGTCCAAAGTCGTTGGGATAGAGGCCCGGCTCGAAGCCCGCCACGTCGTGGATGGTGCAGACGAGCTTGGCCTTGCGGGTGGGCACATACGATTCCGCCGGGCAATAGACGACATCGACCGCAGGCCAATACTTTTCAGCCAGCGGCCGGTCCATCCAGACCCAGCGGGCCTGCTGGAGGGTGGTCGAGCACCGGTGGGCGATGAAGGCGGCCTTCTTCCAGTATTCGGGCAGGTCGAGGTAGAAGCGGTCGTAGAGGTCGGCGGCGACGAGCATGCGGTGGCGCGTGGACGGAAAGGCCTCGGCGTGGGCGGTCAGGAGCCGGTCGATGACCCGTCCGACCCCCGAGGGGTTGGGCAGGCGGTGGACGTGGATGTAGGATAGGACGTTCATAGGGATTCAAGGGGACCGGGATTACGCATGGCCGACCAGGCGGAGGTGGCGGGCGTATTTGCGCGCATAGAGGTTTTGGAGCAGCCGGCGGCATCTCCGCCATTTGCAGGCGAAGTAGATGCCTCGCTCCAGGGTCGGGAAAAAGGCGTTGCTCTCGCGATGCAAGCGGTCGATTTCCGCAAAGTCGCCGCTGGCGATCGCGTGCCGCATGCAGCTCTTGATCTTGTGCGCCCACTGCGGCCGTGCGGGCAGGCCGTGGCGCGGCAACAGCAACAGGTGGAGGTCGGCGGCGCGGTTGACGAACCAGCTCTTGCGCACGTGGTCGTTGGAGTTGCAGGCGGATTCCTCCAGGCACCGGTACAAGGCCAGCGGTTCGTCGACATAGGCGAACCCGCCCTGCATAGCCAGTTCGCACCAGAGCGGGACATCGCCCATCGGCAGCCTTTCGAGCAAGGGCAGGAAGTGGGGCATGGCCGCCGCAACGGCCGAGGCCCGCGTCATGACGGTGCAGGTGCGGATGTGGTAGCGGTCGCCGAGGATCGCGCTAACCAGCTCCCTTTTTTTCTCCGTTGCGGATGGACGGACGCCCCTGGATCGGTTCACGGCCTGGAGGATCCGCCCGCTGCGCTCGTCGAAACGGTCGTAGTCGGAATGGACGAGACAGATGGAGGGGTCGGCCTCCAGCAGGTCGTGTTGCTTTTGCAGCTTGAGCGGGTCGGTCCAGGCGTCGTCGCCATCGCAATCGGCCAGGTATTTCCCGCAGCAGGCCGAGAGCGTCTTCCAATAGTTGAAATTGCCCGGGGCCAGGAACCGCTGGCGGGCGGGGTCGGAGCGGGACTGCAGCAGCAGGCGGATCTTGTCCGGATGCCGTTCGGCGTAGGCGATGCAGATTTCGCGGGTGCCGTCGGTCGAGGCATCCTCGCCGAGGCAGATTTCGTAGGGGAAATCGGTCCGCTGCATCAAGAGGCTGTCGAGGCATTGCCGGATGTAGGGTTCGTGGTTGTAGGTAATCACCACGACGCTGACCGATGGCTGCGTTTTACGGATATCGAATTCCATCTCTATTTTCGCTCCATTCACCACAGCGGGCTCAGCGACCCGTCCTGCGCAGGCGCGGCAACAGGTAGTGCCGGACCAGCGCGATCGTTTCGGCAAGGCTGTCGAGCTTCATCAAAAAGCCGCCGCCCAGATACACTGCCACACCTGCGGCCATTTGCAAAAGCAACCGGGCATATTGGTTTGAAAAACCCAACTCCCCAATCCCCCACACCACGGCTCCCATGAAGGCGCCGAGGAACATCACCGGCGCGGTGTCCGCCAACTGCTGGAGAGTGGAATAGCCAATCAACCGCTTGTTGAAGTGGGAGTTGAGCACCAGGGAGACGACCGCCGTCAGCATCTGGCTGGCCACCAGCGCCGTCATGCCGAACCGGTAGGCAACCGCGATCACCACGGCATCGACCAGCATCTTGGCGACCTCGATGCCCAGGAAGAGGTCGGACCGGCCCAGCGCCATGAGGACCTGCAGGTTGATGATGTGGAACGGGGTCCAGATGCAGACGAGGCTGATGATGCGCAGGTAGGGCACGCACGGCAGCCATTTGTCGGTGAGCAGGATGCGCACCACCGGTTCGGCCGTTGCGCAAAGCCCGACCAGCAGGGGCGTCACGACGAAGCAGAGCATCTTGAGCGACCGTTGCACCGCCCTGCGCATGAGGACGCGGTCGTGCTGGATCGTGGCGTAGGCCGGGAACATCACGCTTGCCACGGTGTCGTTCACGGTGCCCATCAACAGTGTGGGCAGGCTGTTCGCGCGATGGTAGTGGCCCAAGGCGACCGGACTGAAAAACCGGCCGATCACCACCAGGTAGATGTTGTCGAAGACGGAGCCGAGAAACTGGGCCGCGAGCAGCTTCGAGCTGAAGCCGAAAAGCCGCCGCAGCGAGGCGAGGCGGAACACCAGGGCGGGCCGCCAAGGGCTGACGAGCCAGAGCAGCAGCGTGCCGACCAGCGCCGCACCGAGCTGCTGGCCCAC
>JBGSLE010000469.1:0-4918 GCA_041740875.1 Pontiella sp.
CCACGGCCAGTCCGGCGAGGAAGCGGTCCGCGCCGCCTTCCGCGCGGGCGCCGACCGGATCGCCGATCCCAAGGCGAACTTTGAATTGGTAGATGAAACCAAATGCACCTGGGAGCATCTCGACAACGCGCTCGACCGGCTCAACGAAGGCTCCTTCAAGGTCAAGAAATGGGTGCTCGGCGCCGCGCTCGCCTGCCTGATGCACGATCGCGAAATCACCGTCGAAGAGGTCGAACTCTTCCGCGCCATCGCCGACACCCTCGGCTGCCCCGTCCCCCCGTGGGTCGCCCCCGCGAAGCTGGACTGAACGCTCTTATGGCAGCTTGGAGAGCTGCCCGATATGCAGCGCAACGGGGCCGACGAGCCCGGCCTCCTTCAGCGGCGCTTCGGCGCCGGGGCCGCTGATGGTCCAGGTTTTTTGCCGATCCTTGGGCAGCGAGGCATCGTAGGCGAGGCGGTTGTGCCAGGTATTGGTGACTTTCACATCAATGCGGTTTGCACCGGCTTTAACAAAAGATGTGATGTCCGAGCGGAAGGGCGGCGCCCATAGCGTGGCAACCGTTTTCCCGTTGACCGCTATTTCGGCAATGTCCGCCACGCGCCCCAGGTCCAGCATCAAACGCTGGTTGGCATCAAGGGCGGACAGTTTTACGGTTTTGCTGTAGGTGGAGGTTCCGGAAAAGGCGCGCGTTGCGGGATCGTCCAGCGCGGACCACGGTTTGAGTTCGGGCAAGTCGATGTGCTCGGGCGCATCCCATCCGGACGGGAACGACAAGCTCCATGCGCCATCCAATGAAGTAGTTCGCGCGTCCTTGACGACGACCGACTGCACGCTTCCGTCGGAACGGGTCAGCGAGTAGGTGCCGTTTTTCCAGGCGAGCAGTTGGTTTCCCGAAACCGTGTATGCGAGCGGGGCGGGAGTTATCCAGGGCTGAAGCTCGTCTTTCGGGGACAAGCCAAAATTTGCATAGGGCGCGCCGGTGTCGACCTTTGTTAGATCCGTTGCGTCGGAGAGCGTGTGTCCATCGAGGTCGATGCGGGTGAAAGCGGCCGGTTTTTCGCCGGAACGGAAGACCACAAAGACCGATCCTGCGGCGGGTAGGTTGAGCGGAATGCCGGTGTGTACGCCGTCCTGGTGGAAAACCGCAACCGGCATGGTGTTTCCCGTCATGGGATCCCAAAGTTCCGGCCGGCCCTGGGCGCGGAAGCGCAGGTTGGCGCTGAGCGGGGCAATGCGGTCGGCGGCCACGAAATAGATTTCGGCGTCGCCGTCCCGCCGATGGCACCAGGTGGCGGAGCGGGCGCCGATCACATCCGGCGCAATGCCCAGTTTGGCAAGGGCGTCTTCCAGCGAACCGCCCCACAGCAACCGGCCTTTACCGATGCGGCGGTCGCCGTTGTCGGCCGGATTTTTACCCCACAGCTCCTCCACGAGCCCGGCAAAACCAGCGCCTTCGAGCGAGGGGTTGGCCTGGGGCGGAGGACCGATCACGGTTGCGCCGGCCTGCAGGAGCTCGTTCAGGCGCGCCAGCGTTGCGGGGGTCAGCCGCTTGCATTGGTCGGGCGCAAGCCACAGCGCCTGCCAGCTTGTTCCTTCGGGCGTGCGCAGGGAGCCATCGGCCACGCCGATGCGGTTCATCAGGACATCGTGGTTGAGATAGTCGAAGCGGTATCCGTTCGGGAAGGGGCTGTCCTGCCGCGGTTTGTGATCGAGGTCGTCGCCAAGATACCAAAGCACATCGGCGACGGGCCGTCCCTGTTCGAGCATGGCCTGGCAGCGCGCGAGGTATTCGGTAAACAGCGGCATGTGCCTCCACCACGTTTGCCCGCGCAGGAAGGGCGTGCCGATCCGGCTACCGAACGAGGTGCCGGGAACAAGATCGAGTCGCGGGTTGTGGGTGTAGGTGTGGAAGACCAGGTGGTTGATCCCCAGCGCGAAATGGCGGTCCGCCATGTTCTTGAGGAGGAAGGGATGTTCATCCCATTGAATGCCGATATTGGTGAAGGCCTCGGCGGCGATGCGGGGTTTGCCATAGATGTGCGCGGCGGAGGTGGTGGGATGGATCATCTTGGTTTCGAATCCGCCCCAGTGCGGATCGTTGGGTTGCCAGAATTCGCACATCGGGATGTCGGCCTTGCCGTAATACTGGAGGATGTCGCCCGGCGAAATGTCGCCGATGGCGGTTTCGAACGAGAGCTTCAGTCCGTGCGCGCGGCCGAGTTCGGCAAGCCGGCCGAAATAGTTGTCGACCAGCAGGTCGCTGATGGTTGCGCGCCAGTCGCGCAAGAAACGTTCGCTGGTTTGGTGGTCGGCAACAACCCAGCCCGCCAGCGCCGGCAGCCACTGCCGTAGCACATAACCGCGGCGGGTCTCGAACTCCTGCTCCATCGCCGGGGTCCACGTTTGCGTATAGCATTCCCAGCTATCGATCAGCATGCCTTGGAGGCGGCCGCCATCGACCGGGCCGCCCGGCTTGCTCAGGCGGCCGATGTAGCCGGCGAAATGCAGATCGGCCCCGTTCGAGGAAAGCTTGTCGCACTCGAATCCCGTCGCCTCCGGGGGCGCGGGTTTGTTTTTGGCGCCGGTGTTGACATGCCCGAATCGCACCATCGTCCAGTGGCCGGCCGGGGCATCCCATTGCTTGATGCCGGAGAGGTCGATGATGGATTCCGCCGCGACCCAGGCGGCCGGATTTTGTTGCGGAACGGGACTGCGGTCCAGGCTGCGCAAGACATAACCCGCCTGCGAGCACCAATGGTTTACCCGAGCCGCCGAGGAGAGGCGCAGGAAACCCAGCTCCATGGGTTGCCGGTTTTCAAAAACAATCCGGAACCGTTGGGCTTTGAAGTCGGGAAAGGCCAGGCAGATGGGATATCCCTCGCGATCCTGCCAGACCCCGCGCGGGATTTCGCGCGTTGCCAGATCAACCCATTGGTTGTCGCTCCAAGCCGCGAGCCGGATCGCCGAATCCGGATCAAAGATGCGCCGGAGCATCAGGAACTCCGTGGGCGGCAGCTCCATTGAGCGGAGAAAAACAGGCTCCGCAAACTCCAGCTCGACCCAGGCCGGGTCGTCGCCGGGCTGAATGCGAACCTTGGTCTCCTTGTTCCCCGCCAGCAGATCGGCCCAGGGAAGGTCGTTCCGGTTGCTGGATATTTTTGCCGGCACGAGATAGCCGCCCGAGTCGCCGGCGGGCGTGGGGAAGGCGAGTACGGCCACGTCGCGGTAGTCGCGCCACGCTTCCGTGCTGGGCTGGGGCTGCTCCAGTTCGACGGAAACCGTTTTACCGCCGGTCACGTCGCGGCGGCTCCAGACCAGATGGCGCATGGCGTTTTCGGGCGTGATCCACGGGCCGCCGGACATCGCCCAGCCGGGGCAGTTCTGCATGGCGAACGCCAAATTGAGACGAGTGGTTTCGTTGCCGACGTGCGCGATCATGTCGTCCCACGCCGGGCTCAGGCAGGTAATCTGCGGCGATACGCCCGGCCACGGGTTGCCATTGCCATGGAACAATTGGATGCCCGCCAGTCCGGCGCCCGCAACGGCTTCCAGATCGACGGTCAACGCCTCCTTGCCGACGTTCCCGCCAATCAGGTGGAACCAGGTTTCGGGATGGGCTTCCAGCGGCGGGGTTTTGAACTTTTCTTCCAGCGGGTCCGCTTGGACCAAGGAAACCAGGATGCAGGCTGCCGACAGCAACAGGGGTTGGAATCTTTTCATTGGCGTCTCGCTTTCGTTTGCCGTTTGTCTCATTCCACGGGGTTGTTTTGCAACATCCCTAACGCGACTTCGTGGCGGTGAAGGATGAAGGATCGGCCCGCGACCGCTTTTTATTCGGAAGCGCCGCAAAAACAAACCGTATCCCTTTGCGCGCAAAGGGCGATTGGTGTATCACCTCGCGCCATGGAAGAAATTAAAAGCAAAAGGGTTGTGGCGATCGTGGGTCGCCCGAACGTCGGCAAATCGGCGCTGTTCAACCGGCTGGTGGGCCGGCGCGTCTCGATCGTACACGAGGAGGTCGGCGTCACGCGCGACCGCGTGGTGTGCGAAGCCAACTGGAACGGCGAGCGCTTCGAGCTGATCGATACCGGCGGGCTCGGCCATTTTGGCAAACAGGTCTCCGCCGACCAGATCGTGGCCAGCACCGAACTGCAGGCCGAGATTGCGATTTCCGACGCCACGCTGATCGTTTTGGTGGTCGATTCCACGGCGGGCGTGGCGCCCCTGGACGAGGAGGTTGCGCGGATCCTGCACAAGAGCGGGCGTTCCGTGGTGATTGCCGCGAACAAATCCGACAATCCCGAGCGCGACGAAACCGCCCACGACTTCGCCCGTCTCGGCTTTCCGGTCTTCCCCGTCTCGGCGATCCAAAACCGCGGCATCTCCGCGCTGATGGACGATCTGGTTGTGCAACTGCCGAAGGAGGACAACCCGACCGAGAAGACGCCGCTGCGCGTGGCGGTGGTCGGTCGGCCGAACGTGGGCAAATCCTCCTACATCAACCGTCTGCTGCGCTCCGACCGCGTGATTGTCTCGGACATCCCGGGCACGACGCGCGACAGCATCGAGATCCCCTTCGCCATCGGCAGCGGCCCCACGGCCCGCCACTACCAGCTCATCGACACCGCCGGCATCCAGCGCGATACGCGCTCGAAGGGCGCGGTCGACTGGTTCAGCAACCTGCGCACCGACGAGTCGATCCTGCGCGCCGACGTCGTGGTGATGGTGCTCGATGCCGAAACGGGCCCGACCTCGCAGGACAAGAAAGTCGCCGCCAAGATTATCAACGCGCAGAAGGGCTGCATGCTGCTGGTGAACAAGTGGGACCTTTCGGAAGAGGCCGACCAGGAGGTGACGCAGACGAAATACCTGCCCGCCCTGCGCGAGGCGCTGCCGTTCATGGGCTTCGCCCCCGTG
>JBGSLE010000470.1:0-1955 GCA_041740875.1 Pontiella sp.
GCGCGTCGCCAAGGTCGGCGTTCGCGGCGACGGGTTGCCAGCCGGACGGCGCCTTGCGGGCGTCGTAGTGCTCGCCGTCGTAGAGGCTCGACGACAGGATCGGCCCTTCGCAGGTGGCTTCCCACTGGCCGTCGGAGACGATGGTTTCCTTCCGCCCGTTGCGGTAGGTGACTTCGAGCTGGAGCAGCAGTTCCGGCTGGCGGCCGAACGTGGCCTTTTGATGCTTCCAGCCGATGCGGCCGGAGTACCAACCCATGCCCAGCATGGCCACCAGCGAATTTTCCCCGTTCTTCAACTGGCTGGTGACATCGTAGGCCAGCGTGTCGATGCGGTTCTTGTACGACGTCCAGCCCGGAACAAAGCAGTCGGATCCCACCTTTTTGCCGTTCAGGTGGACCTCGAACAGGCCGCGGGCCGTGACGTAGAGCCGGGCGCGTTCGACCGCGCCGGAAAGCGCGAACGGACGGCGCAGCCAAGCCACTGCTTCCTTGTTGGGATCGGTCTCCGCCTGCGGGCGAATCCACTGCGCCTGCCAGTCTTTGGAAGAAAGCAGACCGAGTTCAAACAGCGCGGGCTGGCTCCATTCGAGTTCGGCGCCGTTTTCATCGCGCACCTGGACGCGCCAAGCCAGCTGCTGGCGCGAGGCCAGCGCATCGCCGCCATAGGGCACGAGCACCGATTGGTCCGAAGAAACCCATCCGCTGTTCCAGGCCACCTTTTTGGTTTGGGCGTCGCGCACTTCGATTTGATAGGCCGTCTGCGCCTTCACGCCTTCCGGCAGTTTCCAGGAAAACGAGGGGGACGGATCGTGGAAGCCGAGCGGGGCGGCAAACCCCTCTCCCACCGTCAGGGAATGGGCGGCTCCGTTGCCGTACGCCAAGCATGCGGATGCCATGAAAACCAGGGACGCTATTTTTTTCTTCATCATTGTCTCGATCCTTCCTTGATACCTATTTCAAACGCATGCACTTGACCGCCACCGGGCCGATGAGGCCGGCGGCAGGCAGATCCGTTTCATTCATTTCCTTCGTCAATTTTTTGCCGGTTGGGTAGACGTCGGGATTGCTCTTGCCGAGACGGGCTTGCAGCTCGTCCGGGATTTCGGGCGGCGCTTCGAGGCCCGCCACATAGTTGATCAGCGTGTTGGTGACCTTCACGACCAGCTTGTTTTTACCGGCGCGGGCGGCGGCGGTGATCTCCAGCCGGTGCGGCGCCATCCACGCCACCCCGACGGCTTGGCCGTTGAGTTCGACCTCGGCGATGTTGCCGACCGCGCCGAGATCCAGCTCCAGGCGGACATCCGCTGCGCACTGCTCCGCCGGCAGGGTGAATTCGGTTTCATAGATGCCGGTGCCGGAAAAGTGGCGGGTGCGCGGCGCATCCGTCCAGGAACCGAGGGTGTCCAGCGTGGTTTCAAAGGGCTCGAAGCCATATCCCGCCAACGCCATTTTCCACGGGCCTCCGACCGGTAGGGAAATGGCCGGAGCCGCAGCCTTGGCCGCTTTCCCCGCAGGCGCAAGCCCCGGCGCAAATACGAAGAACGCCGATTCCCAGGGCGCGAAGTCGAGGGGAACGACGGTTCCGGTTGCGTTTTCGCGATATTCGGCAACCGCCCCGGTTTTCCCCGTAATGGCATCCCAGCGCTGCGGGATTTTCCCTTTCACGCGGAAGGTCACGTCGGAGGCGATCGGCGCGGGCTGGAGGTTGCTGACAAAATAGAGATCCACCTCGCCGACCTGCCGATGGATGAAGGTGAGCCCATCGCTCTGGGCACCGCCCGCCAGGCTGAAATCGGGCGCGACGACCTGGTTGAGCGCGGCCAGCAGGCTGCGCTGGGCGGCATCCAGCGGAGGAGTCGGCGCCGGGGGTTTGCGCATCGGGCTGAAGGGCGAGCGGTCAAACTTGTATTGGGGAATGAAGACCCCGCCCTTGGAGCCGCTGCGGAAGGTGTCGGC
>JBGSLE010000471.1:0-3587 GCA_041740875.1 Pontiella sp.
GAAGAGCACGATTTCACGCTGTTCGAATATTTCCTGACCGACCGCGCCGGGCATTCGCGCGATCCGTGCCTGGTTTCCACCTGCCTGGGAACCCTCGAACGGTTCCTGCCCCGCGTGGCCGGTTTTGCGGACCACCCCGGCAGGCTCTTCCTGCTTTCGAGCGACCACGGGAACATCGAGGATTTGTCGGTGGCCACGCACACGAAAAACCCGGTTCCGCTGGTGGCGCGCGGCGAACGGGCGGAGCGGTTCCGCATGCTGGCGTCGCTGGTGGATGTGGTGCCGGCGATCACCGGATGGTTCGCCGGCTGACCGCTACTTGCCGCCGAGGTCGCAAATGTTACAGCTGCGGCAGTCGAGGCCGGGCGGGGTGTAGGTTTTCCCTGCCTTTTTAGCCTTGCGCATGTTGAGCACATTGATGCCGGCCAAAAAGAGGCCCAGGATGATGAAGGCGCCGGGCGCGGAGGTCATGAGCATGAAATCGGTCGTCCAGCCGGGAATCAGCTTGACCTGGAAAAGCGAGCCGCTGGCGAGAAATTCGCGGGTTCCGCCCAGCACGACCAGCGCGAGGGTGAAACCCAGCCCCATGCCCAGTCCGTCGAGCATCGATTTCCCGACGCCGTTCTTGGAGGCGAAGGCTTCGGCACGCCCAAGCACGATGCAGTTGACGACGATCAGCGGAATGAAGATGCCCAGCGCCTCGTAGAGCGCGGTCGGGGCGTAAGCCTGCATCAGGAAATCGACGATCGTCACGAAGGTGGCGATGATGACGATGTAGACGGGGATGCGGATTTTTTTCGGCACCACGTTGCGGACGGCGGAGATCACGGCGTTGCTACCCATTAGTACGCAGGCCGTCGCCAGCCCCATGCCGAGGCCGTTGGTGGCGCTGGAGGTGACGGCGAGCGTCGGGCACATGCCCAACATCAGCACCAGCACCGGGTTTTCCTTCCACAGACCCTTCGTGAATTCGTTCATGGCGCTCATTGTGCGGCTCCCTTGGAAAGCTGTTCGAGATGATCAATCGCCGTTTTCCCGATGGCATGCACCGCCCCGCCGACGGCCTTGCTGGTGATGGTGGCGCCGGTTTTCCCGTTGACCTGTTCGCCTTCCTTCACGATTTCCCAGCGGGCATCGCCCGCCTGGCGGCCGGCATACCAGTCGAGGTATTTGTTGGGGACAACCCCTTCCTGCACCGCGCCGCCCTTGATGAGATCCGCGATGGTCTTCTGGAGCTTGCGGTCGGTCACGGCGGTGCCGAGGCCGGGGGTTTCGGCATTGGCGGTCACGATCACGGTGCGGATGCGGCCATCGAGTTCCAGCCCGGCCATGACGGTGACGTTGCCGGAAAACCCTTCGGGCGTGATGACCTCGCCGGCATAACCGACGACTTCGCTGCCCTGGCGGGCGATGTAGAACCGGACGGGCCAGCCCTCGGCGGAATCGAGGTCAATGGTTTCCGCGCCGGGCGTATTGTCGAAGGCGGGAAGCACCTGCTTGAGCGCGGCGTTGGTCTTGGCCTGGAGGTTGAGCGCGATCGCATCGGCCGTCGAAATATAGGCGAGCGAAAGCAGTCCGGCGGAGGCCGCCGCGACGCTGCCGAGGAAGATGCCCAGCTTGGTAACGTTGATGGGTTGAGCGGCCATTATTTCGCCTCCCCTTTCACAGGTGGGACAAAGCCGAACGGCTTGCCGATGGTTGCGCGGTCGATCAGCGGCGTCAGCGCGTTCATTAAAAGGATCGCGAAGCTCACGCCCTCCGGATAGCTGCCCCAGAGGCGGATCAGACTGGTCATCACGCCACATCCAAGGCCGAAGATACAGGCGCCTTTGGTCGTCATGGGCGAGGTGACCATGTCAGTCGCCATGAAGAAGGCGCCCAGCAGCAAGCCGCCGGAAAGCACATGCACGACGGGCGAGTGGTATTCGGCGGGGTTGGCCCAGTGGGCGATGCCGGTGATCACGAAGACCGAACCGATGAAGGCGAGCGGCACCTGCCATTTGATCAGCTTGAAAACCATCAGGATGACGCCACCCACCAATAGGGCGATTGCGGAGGTTTCGCCCAGGCAGCCGCCCGTGTTGCCTATGAGCATCTGCTTGATTTCCACCGCTCCCGGCGCCATGCCCAGCGGTGTGGCGCCGGTGACGACATCGGCCACCATTTGGCCGGCGGCGGGCTGGTTCCACGTGGTCATGATTTCCGGCAGGCCGATCAGGAGGCCAACGCGCGCCACGAGCGCGGGATTGAAGGGATTGTAGCCCAGGCCGCCAAAGAGCTGCTTAGCGAGGATGATGGCCAAGATGCTACCGAGGACGCAGACCCACCACGGCACCCCGGCATTGAGATTCATGCCCAGCAGGATGCCGGTGATGAGGGCGCTGCCGTCCTTCCATGTGGAGGCTTTTTTGGAGAACCGGTTCCAGATTTCCTCCAGCACCACGCACGACAGGGTGCAGAGCGCCAGCACCTTGAGGGCCGCCAGGCCGAAAAACCAAACGCCGACGGCGCAGGCGGGCAGCAGCGCCGCCACGACCGTGAACATGATCCGGGAAATGGTCTGCCCTGCGCGGATGTGCGGCGAATTGCTAACCATCAGGCGCTTGGGATCCGGCAATCGGATGGATTGGATTTCTTCTGACATAAACCGGGTCCCTATTTCTGTTTTTTGCGACGGGCCAAAATCTCGACCTTGGCCCATTTGAAATGCTGGTTCAGCGGGCGGTGCGCCGGGCAGATGTAGCTGCACGAGCCGCATTCGATGCAGGCCATCACATTCAAATCCTCCGCCCAGTCAAATCGCTTGTTTTCGACGGCCTGGCTGATCGTGGCCGGCAGGATGTCCATCGGGCAGCACTCCACGCAGCGACCGCAACGGATGCACGGCTCCGACGTGAAGAGGGAAACCTCGTCGGCCGCGATCAACAGGATGCCGGAGGTGTTCTTCATCACCGTCACACCCAGCGAGCTTTGGGCGATACCCATCATCGGGCCGCCCAGCAGCAGCTTGGCGGGCTGGTCGTTCACGCCCCCGGCCAATTCCAGCGCCTTGGAGACCGGCGTACCGATCCGCAGCCGCCAGTTGCCGGGGTTGACGACCGGCTTCCCTGTGATCGTCGTAATGCGCTCGATCGAGGGGATTCCCCGCACGACGGCGTCCGCCACCGCGGCGGCGGAGGCGACGTTCTGGACGACGCACTTGACGTCCATCGGCAGCTTGCCCACCGGCACCTCGCGGCCCGTGATGGCATAGATCAGCTGTTTTTCGGCGCCTTGCGGATAGTTGACCGGCAGCGCCTGCACCTTGATGTTGTACTTACCGGCCACGGTGCGCAGCAACTCGATCGCGTCCGGCTTGTTGTCCTCGATGCCGATCACGGCGGTCTCCAGCCCCAGGATGCGGGCGAGGATGGCCGCGCCAATGGCGACATCCTCCGCCTGCTCCAGCATGAGGCGGTGGTCGGCGGTCAGGTAGGGTTCGCACTCGGCCCCGTTGAGGATCAGCGTATCGATCACCTTGCCCTCCGGCGGGGAGAGCTTGACGTGGGCCGGGAAGCCTGCGCCGCCCATGCCGACGATGCCGGCCT
>JBGSLE010000472.1:0-8099 GCA_041740875.1 Pontiella sp.
TGGCGACCTCGCGGGCGCTGTGTCCGTCCTTGCGGGCGGCCACGATCCTTTCTCGTAGCTGCACACCGTATGATTGCGTCGTCATGAATGGATCATGACAGAACAACAGTATACGTCAAATTAAAACGAATATGCTCTAGTTTCGATTGAAGGCCCAGTCCCGTATGGTTAAGAACAATAGCTGCATAAATAAAGGTTATTTTTTTCTGTTATTAATCTTCCGCGAGAAAGAACATTTGCCTTTATATGACCCCGTTTTCAGGCAACTTCTAGGCGCAATTTTTTTCCCATCGCCTGGGAAAAGCTTTCCAGTGTGGGAAATAACGATCAAAAAGGGGTCGGCGAGGCCGCGCTAACCGTCTGCTCATCCGCCGCTCGCGGATTATTCACATAAAAGCAACGGCATCCGTAGTTCCTTCTAATTGCCCGCTAACACGCTTCCTGCCGAATGGGCCGCGTCGAAAGGGACAAATCCGCTGGATCGGAACTTTAAAACCACGAGCCCACATCACTTTGACGGTTCGGCGGTTTGACGGAAACCGGAAGGCGAAAAAGAAAAGGCCTCCGGTTCCACCCTTTCGGCAGACAGGAAAAGAAGCGACGCGGGCGACCGCATGTTGTTTTAAACCAAACCCGAAGGAGAAGGTTATGAAGAAGCAGTTTATTGTCGCGGGCGCCATGTTGTCCGCCGGCCTCGCCGCCCAGGCGGCCGTCACGTATATCAACAGTGACATCAGCACATCCACCACGTTGCCGAAGCTCGGCGCCGGCGACTACTACAGCCTGACCAACCAAGTGTACGTGCTTCCGGGCGCGACCTTGACCATCGAAGCCGGTGCTCTCTTCAAGAGCGACCTTGGTTCTTTGGCGGTTAGCCGCGGTGCACAAATCTTTGTGCAAGGCACCAAAGACGAGCCGGTCATCATGACCTCCGTCGGCGACGACTTCACGAACTGGCGCGAGGCCGCCAACGAGTGGGGCAACCTGACCATCTGCGGCAACGGATTGATTTCCGCTTCTGCATATGGCGGCGTGGCCGTGACCAATGACATGGGTGTGGTCAACCCCACCCAGCCTACCGGCGCAGCCAACCGCACCATGGAAGGGTTGTCGGCTGCGTTCCCGGGCGATACCCGCCACTATTATGGCGGCAACAACGACAACGACGACAGCGGCTCGATCCAGTATCTCTCCCTGCGCTACGGCGGCAAGGTCATCGGACTCGGCAACGAGCTGAACGGGCTCTCGCTGGGCGGTGTTGGTGAAGCCACCGACATCGACTATGTCGAAATCATGAACAACGTCGACGACGGCATCGAAATCTGGGGCGGCAAGGTCCACCTCAAGCACGTTTCGATCTGGAATATCGGCGACGACAGCTTCGACATCGACCAGGGCTGGCGCGGACGTGCCCAGTTCGGCCTGCTTGTTCAGGGCTACAGCCTTAACGCGTCCCAGGGTTCCGGCGTAGGCGACAATGCCTTCGAACACGACGGCGCCGAGCAGTCCGACGCGCAGCCGGTCACGACCGCCGAAATCTACAACTTCACGGTCATCGGCCAGCCCGACGGCGACCACGGCACCACGTGGCGCGATAACGCCCGCGTCCAGTACCGCAACTGCATCTGGATGGATCTGGGCGAAGACCTGGTCAAGAACGACAACAGCGATGGCGACGGCGGAGCGGGCTACGGCTTCAACGGCACGCTGAGCTGGGCCGCCATCTGGGCGACTTCCTATACGCAGGTTCCGACCAATGCGGTTGGCGTTCCGACCTGGAACCTCTACACGGCTCAGAGCGAAGGCTACCTGGCGCAAATCACCGACAGCGTCTTCTACAACAACCTCAAGGCGTCGGCCTACACCACCGCCTATAGCGTGGGCGTGACCAATGCCGCGAACAACAACGTGATCGCCGCCAGCTCGCCGATCCAGAGCATCACCCGTGCGGCTCCCGTCGTCAAGGGTGGCAAGGTCATGACCCGTGTCACCTACCTGAACCCTTGCGCGAACAACGACGCTGCAACCAGTTCCCGTGTGGCCCCGAAAAACGGGTTCTACAGCCAGGCGGCTTACAAGGGCGCGTTCAGCCCGAGCTACAACTGGCTGGCTGGTTGGTCGGCTGCCGACCAGTTCGGCATGATCGATACCAGCATGAATGCGGCTCCGACCGTCAGCCTGGACCTGGGCGCCTCGGTCTCCTTCCAGTCTGAACTGGGGGTTTCCTACACCGTTCAGTTCCGCGCCGACTTGATGAATCCCTGGACGGATCTCGACACGGTCGAAGGCACGGGCGAAGTCATCAACTATGTTGATGTCGGCCTGTCCAACAGCGGTTTCTACCAAGTGGTGCTAAACTAAACTACCTGCGGTAGTAGGTGATAAGTCTGGTGGCAGAGCAACTCTGCCACCAGGCCTTTTTAATTGAAGAGAACAGGATGGTATTGATGAAAGATTGGAAAGGATTTTTCGCGTTGTTGGCGATGCTGGTGGCAACCATCGGCATCGATGCTGCGCCGGATGCGACGTACCGTTCCCGTCTGCTTGCAAACGCCTTCGAGGTGGCCGCTCTTTTGCCCCCGAACCCGCACATCAAGAACCGTTCACGAGCCCAATACACCGTGGTCGAAACCTGCATCGACCTCGAACTTTTGGAGCTGGCGGAATCACTTTGCCTGAAAATAGACCACTGGGAAAAGTGCATGGGTCTTTTGGATTTGGCCTACCACCACGCGCTGCGCGGCGAAGCAAGCCAGGCGGATCCCTTTCTCAGGCTCGCTACGGAGATGATCCGCATGGCGGATGACCGCGAACAGGGCCGTATTGTGGCCATGAATGCCGACCCGGTGCTGGACAGCCTAACCGGATGGCGCCTCGAGCGCGTCAAGGCCCGCATGTTGCAGGTGCAACTGGTCTTGGGCCTCAACCATGAACAAAGCGCTAGCTGGGCGGCCGCTCTTCAGCCCGATAAGGCGGCTCCTGTCTGGACGGATACCATTCTTTCCCAGCCCTCATTGGATCTGGATGGCCGCTTGGATGCACTGGCGTTGGTGGCCACCAACCAGAATTTTGAAATTGTGCAAGAGGCGATGCGCGGCTATGCGCAACTGCTGGATAAGCATTACGGAACCCCTAAAGTCCGGAAAGAAATCATCTGCCGTTTGGAGTCTCAGCTCGACCCACGCCTGCCGCTGGCCGTCAAGGTGGCGGTGCTGGGGGAATGGTCCGCGATCGCGCTCCGGCACGAGGATAAAGGCCTGGCGTTGGAATGGATCGACCGTGCAAACGGTTTGCTGGACGAAGTGGGTAGTGCGGACGTCGTGCTGGAACCGCGCAGCCGACTGATCATCCAGCGCATGGAAGCCGGAGAAGCGGCGGCGGCCGGCGAGGAGCTGGACGCGGCTATTTCATTCTACGCGCAACAGCGGGACCAGATTGTCAACATGGAGCGAGCGAAGCTGCTGTGCGCACTCGCCGAAGCCGGCATGTCCCTGGGGCGCAGCGAGGAGGCCGCCACGCTTTACGGCAGGGCGGTGGCGGAGGGGTTGGAAAACCCCAATGGCCGTCCAAGAGTCATGGACTATTGCACGATTAGCTGCTCATTGGCCCGCCAGCCGGGTTCACTTGGCGAAGGCGTTGAGGTAAAACTCGGGATGATGCGGAATGCGTTGGGGAGCCCATGGTGAGACGCTTGGTCTTTTTCTTGGCGGCCGGTCTCTTGGCCGGGGTGTCGTTCGCTCAGCAGGGCGGTATCCGCGGTACGGTGATGGACCAGGATTTCGAGGTGCCGCTGCCGGGTGTGAAGATCACCCTCTCGGAAACAGGGCAGGAGACCGAGAGCGGCGAAACCGGAAGCTATGTTTTCGAAGGCATTGAACCCGCAGCCTACACGCTCTTCTTCAGCAAGTCCGGCTATGCGCGTTTAAGCAAGAGCGGGGTGGTCGTTTCGCCCGGAAAGCTGGTGGAAGCCGATGCTTCGCTGGTGGGCGAATACGAGGAGATGGACGAACTGGTGGTGCGGGACATCCAGCTGGGTGGAGCATCGGAGATCGGCTTGCTCAACCTGCGCATGGAGAGCGTGGCGATGATGGACTCGGTCGGAGCCGATTTGATGAGCCAGGCCGGGGCGTCGGATGCCGCCCAAGCCTTGGCGCTGGTGCCCGGCACCACCATCCAGGACGGCAAGTTTGCCGTGGTGCGCGGCCTGCCCGACCGCTACGTTAGCTCCCAAATGAACGGAGTTCGGTTGCCCACGGCCGACCCCGACAAGCGAGCGGTACAGCTCGACCAGTTTCCGGCCGCGATGATTGAAAGCATCCAGGTGACGAAGACCTTCACGCCCGACCAGCAGGGCGATGCCTCCGGCGGAGCGGTGAACGTGGTGCTCAAGGGCATACCGGACAAACGGGTGCTCACGGGGGGCGTGGGCTACGAGATCAATACCCAAGTCCAGGATGCGGGCGATGATTTCCTTACCTACCAAGGGAGCGGGCTCAACTATTGGGGCGTCGACAACGGGCGCGATCCCCAGCCCAACGGACAACCGTGGACCGGCGCGGTTGGCGTCTCTCGCGCCGAAGCCGAGCCTAGTTATAAATGGGGCGTGACGGCCGGGGACAAGATCGAATTCGATACCGGGTTTAAGTTGGGAGCTGTTGGCAGCTTCTACTACAAGCAGGATGCCTCCTATTTCGACGGCGGTGTGAACGATTCCTACTGGCTGGACGGGGACGCGATTGCCAACAACCATTTCAAGGTCAAGCCCGGCGGCATGGTTCCGCAATATTCGCAAGGCGCCCCTTCGCAAGGGAATTATTTGACGTCGCTCTACGATACCACCAAGGGTTCCCAATCGATCCAATGGGGTGGTTTGGCAGGGTTTGGAGCCGAGACGGAAAACCACGCGCTCAACCTGCTCTACTTCTACACGCGCAACGCCGAGGAAACCGCGGTTCTCGAGGAAAACACGCGCGGCAAGAAATCCGCGTTTCCCGACCATGATCCCTACGATTCCTCCTCGCCGGGGCATTACCAGGACGACGATCCCAACGAGTTGGAGATGTCGCCCTACGCCCGCACGGAGTCGATCGAGTACGAGGAACGCACCACCGAAACCATCCAGTTGCGCGGCGATCATGCCTTCCCGGTTCCGGAACTGGGGCTGGGCTCTTGGTTCAAGCTGCTCGACCCCAAGGCGGACTGGACGCTAGCCAAGAGCTCATCCACACTGTACAGCCCCGACAAGCGCCAGTTTGGTTCGCTCTGGACCCCGGCCTACCAAAGAGACCTTGGGTTTATCGTCTTCGATTTTCCAGCGGCATACCGGCCTCTGAAAAACGCCGCAAATGTCAACATCGGAAACCTGCAGCGCGTTTGGCAGGACATTTCCGAGGAGAGCGATCAGTACAACCTCAACGGAACCTTGCCCTTTGAACAATGGAGCGGCGACGAAGGCTTTCTGAAAATGGGAATCTTTAACGACGAGGTGGAACGAAGCTTCAACCAGGATTCGTACAGCAATCCCGGCGCACCGGAACCAAGCTACGACGCCGATTGGAGCGAATTGTGGAGCGCGCAGTTCCCGCAGCAGAACCTGCCGATCAGCGCGGCGACGGTCGATGTCGACTACACAGGCGATCAGCAGATTTCCGCCTGGTACTACATGGCCGACCTGCCCGTCTGGAGCGGCTTGAACTTTGTTGGCGGCGCCCGATACGAGAAGACGGATCTTTCGATCGTCAACATTCCGGAAAAGGATGTCTTCTGGTATCCGAACGGGGTTTCTACCGAGCTCAAGCCCGGCGAGGCGGACGTGGATTTTTCCCAGGACGATGTCCTGCCTTCGCTGGGTTTTGAGTTGCGGCCGGTTTCGGCGGTCACTTTTCGCGGATCCTACAGCGAAACCGTGGCGCGCCAAACCTTCAAGGAACTCACCCCGATCCAGCAGCAGGAATATTATGGGGCCGATGTTTTTATCGGGAATCCGAATTTGCAGATGAGCGCATTGAAAAACTATGACCTACGCCTTGACTACACGCCGTATCCCGGCGGATTGATCTCCTTTTCGTGGTTCAAGAAGGACGTCGAAAACCCCATTGAATATGTCCAGCAGCTTGCTGACTTCACCTTCACGACCCCGGTCAACTACAGCGAGGGCACCCTCGACGGCTATGAAATGGAGCTGCGGCAATCCATGGGCCGTCTCTGGGACGGACTCGAAGGTCTGAGCCTTGGCGGCAACCTGACGCTGATCGATTCCGAGGTCACGTTGCCGGCCAGCGAAACCATTCCCCTCGAAGATGCGGGCTATCCCCGCAGCACGCGCGATATGCTCAACGCGCCCGAATATCTATACAACCTCAATGCCACCTACATGATCGAGCGTTTCGGCACGGAGCTGGGCATTTTCTATACGGTTAAAGGCGACTCGCTGGTTGCCGGTGCCGGACTTTCGAATGGAAAGTTTGTGCCCGACGTCTACCAGAAGGAGACCGGCTCGCTTAACTTCAGCATCTCCCAGAAGCTGGGAGACCATTTTAAGATTTCCTTCAAGGCGAAAAACCTGACCGACCCGGATATCCAGGAGGTGTACCGCTCGCAACACATCGACGGCGATGTCGTCAAGACCTCCTACACCAAGGGCATCGACTATTCGATCGATCTTTCGGCCACGTGGTAACCACCGCCTAACGCACCGCTCATCCGTAGGCAATAATTTGGCAATAGAACCCTTATCCGAGGTAAACATGAAAAAACAGGCAATGATGATTTTGGCGCTCGCGGGGGCCGCGTGCGCGCAGGCGCAGGAGCTCGACCGCACCAAGGAGGCGCTTTCCAAATGGGTGGAGGTCCGCAAGCTGGTCTCCGAGGAAAAGCAGGCGTGGGAGCTGGAGCGCGAGGTGCTCGGCGACCGCATCGACCTCGTCCGCGCGGAAAAGGAGTCGCTCTCCGGCAAGATCCACGAAACGCAGTCGCTCATCACCGACGCCGACAAGAAGCGCGAGGATTTGGTTAGGGAAAACGATGCGCTCAAGAACGCCTCGGCCACGCTCGTTAACCGGATCTTCACACTCGAGCAAAGCGTGCTCAACCTTTTGCCGCTGCTGCCCGTCCCGGTGCAGGACCGCATCCGCCCGCTCAGCCAGCGCCTCCCGAAGACGCCGGAAACCGACCTCGCGCTTTCCGAGCGCTACCAAAACGTCGTCGGCATCGCCAACGAACTCAACAAGCTCGCCAACGAGATCACGGTCGTGAGCGAGGTGCGCAATTTGCCCGACGGCACCACCGCCGAAGTGCAGACGCTCTACATCGGCTTCGCCCGCGCCTACTATTGCACCAACAAGGGCGACATCGCCGGCGTGGGATATCCCGCGCCCGACGGCTGGGTCTGGCAGCAGGACAACGCCATCGCCCCGGCCGTCGCCGACTCCATCGCCATCATGAAAAACGAAAAGGTGGCGGCCTTCCTCCCGCTGCCCGTCAGCATCGATTAAAACAGGGATCCAAGAATGAAGATTTCAGATTTCAAAATCAGTAATCGTAGACGCAGCTTCCAGCTCCGTTGGGCGGCAGCACTCTTCGCCGGCTTTGGTTTTGCAAGCGCCGCCTTTGCCCAGGGCGACATCGAAACCAAGCTCGAAGCCAGCCTCCAGGAACTCGCCGCTGTCCGCGAGGCAGTCGCCAAGGAAAAGCTGCCGATGGCGAAGGGGCTCAACGCGCTTGAAGACGAGGTGATGGACGTGCGCCTGGAGCACCAGAAGGTGATGCGCCAGCTCGATAGCCGCAACCTCGACCTCAGCAACCTGCGCGGCGAGATCAAGACGCGCCAGGGCGAGAAGAGCTACATCTCCAACCTGCTCGGCGAATACATCCGCAACTTCCAGACCCGCCTGCACATCGCCGAACTCGGCAGCTACAAGCAGGTCATCGATTCCGCCGTGCTCGCGCCCGACAACACCAACCTTTCCGACGAGGAAATCTTCATCAAGCAGACCGAGCTGGTTGAATCCTCCATCATCCGCCTGCAAAACGCGGTGGGCGGCGCGGCCTTCGCCGGCACCGCCGCCGGCGAGGACGGGCTGGTCAAGCAAGGGCAGTTC
>JBGSLE010000473.1:0-2556 GCA_041740875.1 Pontiella sp.
GCTGGTGCCGGCGGTGCCGGCCGAGCCGCACGACAGGCCGGTCGCCGCGATTGTCACGGAATCCGCGATTTTCGAAGTTCATAACGAACATTAGACAAGTCCGGCTGTCACAGTGTACGCTTTATCGATTGAAAATAAGGGGATTGCGCCGCCCATATGTTGCAGCATTTTGCATCGGGCATTTCTACGGGGCGCCATCCATCATGAAACGGAGGTTAACCGTGGAAACTCTCTATGCCGGGCGGGATTTGTTGCTGAGTATCGGTTTTTTGGTGCTCGGTTTCTTTTTCAACGCCTATCTGACCAAATCCAACGCCATCGCCGCCAGCAAACAGGCCAAGGCTATCCTGAATGAAGCCAAAAAGGAATCCGACGTCATTCGGCGCGAAGCCAAAGTCCAGGCCAAGGACGCGGTTCTGCGCGCCCGCGAAAACGCCGAAAAGGATACCACCACCCAGCGCAAGGAGATCCTCGACCTGGAAAAACGGGTGGTTGAGCGCGAAAAAAACCTGACCAGCAAGCTGGACATGCTCAACACCAAGGAACTCCAGCTCTCCGGCCGCATGGCGGAGATTGCCGACGAAAAGACCGCCCTCCTCCAGAAAAAACAGGAACTTCAGAACCTGGTGGCCGAGGAGATGCGCAGGGTAGAGACCGCCGCCACCCTCTCGAAAGAGGAGGCGCGAAAGACCATAATGAAACGTATGGAGGAGGATCTGCAGGCCGAGGCGAACGGCCTTGTGCGCAACATCCAGAAGGCGGCCAGGGAGGACGCCAAGAAGAAGGCCCGCGAAATCATCGCCACCGCCATCCAGCGTTTTGCCGCCGAAACCGTCTCCGACCTGACGACCAGCTCCGTGCCCTTGGCCAGCGACGACATCAAGGGGCGCATCATCGGCCGCGAAGGACGGAACATCAAATCGTTCGAATCCGAAACCGGCGTCAACGTCCTGATCGACGAAACCCCGGAAGTCGTCGTGCTATCCTGCTACGACCCCATTAGGCGGGAAGTGGCCCGCGTCGCCCTTGAACGATTGATCGAGGACGGGCGCATCCACCCAGCCCGTATCGAGGAGACCGTGGCCAAGGTTCGGCAAGAGATCGACGAGACCACACGCCGCGCGGGTGAAGAAGCCCTGTTCAGTCTTGGGCTCACGGGTGTTGCCCCCGAGCTGGTTCACATCTTGGGCAAGCTGAAATTCAGGACCAGCTACAAGCAAAACGTCCTCGACCACTCGATCGAGACCGCACACCTCATGGCCCTGATGGCCGGCGAGCTGGGCCTCGACCCGAAGATCGCCAAGCGCGTGGGCATCTTCCACGACATCGGCAAGGCGCTCGACCACGAGGTCGAAGGCGGCCATGCGGTGATCGGCGCCAACCTGCTGCGCAAATACGGCGAAGACCGGCTTGTCTACAACGCCGTCGGATCCCATCACGAGGACATGGAGCGAGAAAGCATCTATGCCGTCCTGTGCGACGCCGCCGACGCCATCACCGCGGCCCGCCCCGGCGCCCGCTCCGAAACTACCGACCTCTATCTGCAACGGCTGGAGCAAATCGAAAAGATCGCCGGCCAATACGCCGGGGTCAAGAGCTGCTATGCCGTTCAGGCCGGCCGCGAAGTCCGCATCATGGTCGAGCCCGAAAAATTCAACGACCACGGCACCTCGTTGCTCGCCAAGAACATCGCCAAGCAGCTCTCCAACGAAGTCAAGATTCCGGGAACGGTGCGCGTCACCGTCATCCGGGAGACCCGTTGCGTGGAATACGCCAAATAGGACGCCGCCATGGGCCGCATTGCCGAACTCAACCACCCATTGGTTGCCCACCATCTTGCGTCCTTGCGCGACAAGGCCACCCCTCCCCATGCCTTCCGCGAACAAATTCGGCGGCTCTCGCTGCTGCTCGCCCATGAGGCAACCGCCCGGTTGCCACTTCGTCCGGTGGAGATCGAAACCCCGCTCGCAAAAACGATGGCCCGCACACTCGACTGCCGCGTGGGGCTTGTGCCGATCCTCCGGGCAGGACTCGGCATGTCGGCCGCTATTCTCGACCTGATACCAGAGGCAGAAGTCTGGCACCTGGGCTTTTACCGCGACGATGCCACCCTCCAACCGGTTGAATATTACAGTAAGTTTTCCGGATCGCCGCCAGACATTGCCTTGGTACTCGATCCCATGCTGGCGACCGGCGGCTCGGCCTGCGAAGGCCTCGACATGGTCAAGCGCTGGGGTGTCGGAACCATTGCCCTGCTCTGCATCATTGCCGCACCAGAAGGCATTTCCAAGATCGCTTCGGCCCATCCAGACGTCGACATTTTCACCTGCGCCATCGACGCACACCTCAACGATAAGGCCTATATCGTGCCGGGCCTCGGCGATGCCGGCGATCGCATCTTCAACACCTGCTGCTACTAGAGCATATTCGTTTTAATTTGACGTATACTGTTGTTCTGTCATGATCCATTCATGACGACGCAATCATACGGTGTGCAGCTACGAGAAAGGATCGTGGCCGCCCGCAAGGACGGACACAGCGCCCGCGAGGTCGCCA
>JBGSLE010000474.1:0-3018 GCA_041740875.1 Pontiella sp.
GATGATGGAAGAGGGCGGCCACCGCGTTCCCTTCGTGGCCCGCTGGGGCGACGGCACGCCGGAGGGTTCCCGGATCGCGCCCGGATCGGTCAGCGGCCAGTTGATCTGCGGGCACGACTGGGTGGGCGCCATGTATGCGCTGACCGGCCAGAGCATGGCGGAGAACCAGGCGATGGACTGCGCGAACATACTGCCCATCCTGCTCGGCGAGCAGGACGAGTCGGTGCCCGTCCATGATTTCATGCTGCACCAAAGCCAGAACACCCAACCCTATCCCTATGCCATCCGTCAGGGCGACCACGTGCTGTTCATCGACCTGTCGCGCCAGGTGGCCGGCGAACTCTACAACCTGGCCAACGACCTTGCGCAGGCCACCAACCTGCTGGCGGGGACACCGCTTCCGGAAGACGTGGCGCGCAGCAACGCGATGCATACGCTGTTCCTCCGGCACGACCAGGCCAACGATCTGCGCACCACGGTGGCCTACACCGTGCCCGACGCCTATCCGCCGCTGCCAAACCCGGCTGGCTTCGCCAAACCGCCCGCCGCCTCGGGATTCACCAGCGTGGCGATGACGGCCACCGAGGGTTCCGACCCGAGCGGCCCGGTCGAATATTTCTTCGAGGAGACCACCGGGCGCAGCGGGGGCGCGTCCTCGGGCTGGCAGCTTTCGCCCGCCTATGCGAACAGCGGCTTGCTGCCCCACTACACCTATGCCTACACGGTCACCCTGCGCGATGCCGCGGGCAATACGGGCAATCCAAGCCCGCCGGTGGCGGTCACCCTGCCGGGCGAATCCTTCGTCTTCCTGGACGACTTTGCTGTTTCGGCCGACGCGGGCAACGTAGCCGTCGCGCCCTATCCGACCGCGATCTGGCACCTGCAGGACGCCCGGGGCAAGGCGACGCACTGGACACGCGACGACCAGGCAGACAACACCTCCGTCCATATCGGCGACTTCACGTCCGACGGCGAAAGGGAGCTGCGGCTGGGCTGGGACTATGACGAGGTCGTCGTGCTCTATTCGACCGCTGCCGCCATCGAGACCAACCGGACCTACACCTTCTCCGGAACCTGGGAGATCTCCAGTTTGCTCGAACAGCACCTTGGGTTCATCGCCGGCCTCGCCGAATTCAGCGCGGCGGATGGCGCGCTGGTTCGCCGCCTCACGCCGGACACCCACGTTTTCGGCAACACCGTTGCGCCGTCCGTCGGCGAAACCGGAACCTTCAGCGTGGCGATCACCCCGGACGGACTGGCCGCCGCCGGCGCTGCGCCCGGCAACCGCATCGGCGTTTTTTTCCACCACGACGACGACGGCACGCCCTATTCCGACAACGCGGCCTTTGCGCCCTACCGCAACGATGTCTATCTCATCGGCCAGGCCGGACTCGGGATGGACATCGTCGATCCCTTCGAGCGCTGGGCCGCCGATCGGGGAGTGGAGGGATACTTCCTGGATCCCGACCGCGACGGGCTGGACAACCGCTACGAGTTCGGACTGGGCGGCGAGCCGCTCGATCCCGCTTCCACCGGCTATTGGCCAGCCCTTGGAAACACCCTGGATGGCTTGCGCTATGTCTATCCGCGCCGCCGCGACGCAGGGCTGGACTACCGCCTCGAAACCCGCACCAACCTGGTGTCCGGATTCTGGACGACCGGCGGCTATGCCGAACTCCCGGAGACCGGCCGCATCGACGACGAATTCGAAGCCGTCACCAACGAGATCCCAACCAGCGCAAGCCAGGGATTCATCCGCCTGATCATCGAATGATGAGTGATTCGGCTCGTCGCCCCACCCCGCGCGGGTCTGCTCAACCTCTACGAATATGGGCTGGACGGCGACCCGACCAACAACGCCGACATCGGCTATGTCCCGGCCAAACAGCAGGACGTTCGTAGTCCAGCCTTCAGGCTGTTGTGGTGCGTGCTTCCATGGATATGGAGCGCGCAGACCGAGAGAGGCCGAAACCGTAGACGGAGCATTCTTGCTCCGTTTGTTGGAGGGCGAGGCTCCGTCCGAGCCGTTGCAGCGGTGCGCAATGTGGCTCGGACGGAGCCACGCCCTCCAATTTAAAGCGCATGTGCGGTCAACCGATGCCGGGTTCCCGCAAAATCCCGTTTGGCAACCCGATGCTGGAGAGCCGAACGACCCTGGTCGTAGAGGTTCCGGTCCGTCCTTGAAATTTGAAGGGAAGGTGCCATTCTGCAGCGAGCCTACATTTTGTTGAATGCGGGTGGCTTAGCCTGATCTATTCATAAAAACCGGTAGAGAACGAGGTAACTACCTCAACGCAAAGATTCTAAGCACGCCAAGGAGCGCAAAGGTACTGCTCTGCGAACTTTGACAACTCGGAAACTTTGCGTTGAATATTCTTCTAACGGGCCTGTTGAGTGAATAATTCAGGTTAGGCCGGACGTCTTGCGAAAGGGGTACGACAGATGAAAAAAACATCCTTAAAAACAATGGCGGGAACAGCAGGAGTGCTGGCCTATGCACTGTCGGTCGCGGCGCACGGGTTTGCGGAGGACGGCGTGCTGCTTGAGGCGGCGGCGTTCCAGAACCGGGGCGGCTGGGTGCTCGATACGCAGTTTTACCAGCAGATGGGCGGGTTCTACCTGCTGGCGCATGGCATGGGAACGCCGGTGGCCGATGCGTCGACCGAGGTGGAGCTGCCGCACGGCGGCGCATGGCACCTGTTTGTCCGCACGCGAAACTGGTGTCCGGGCGACTGGGAAGCACCCGGACGCTTCCGGGTGCTGCTGGATGGACAGCCGTTGGAACCGGTCTTCGGCACCGAGCCGGGCTGGGCTTGGCAGAAAGGCGGCGCCATTGACCTGACGGCCGGCAAGCATGCCGTGGCCTTGCAGGACCTGACCGGCTTCGAAGGGCGGATCGACGCCATCTTTTTCAGCCCGGTCGCCGATCCGAAGCTTCCGCTTGAAACCGGCGATGTCGTGGCCTGGAAGGATCGCATGGCCGGGCGCGATACGCTGGACGCGCGGGAGGGCGCCTTC
>JBGSLE010000475.1:0-23760 GCA_041740875.1 Pontiella sp.
CGCCCGCGAGGCTGCCGCCCAGCGCCATGGTTCCGGTGAGGGCGATCTCCGCGTTCGCCACATACTTCCCGTGCTTCAGCCACGCGCCCAGCACGATGGCCTGCGCGCCTGCGGAGCGGAACGAGGCAGCGCTCTCCGTCGCAACCGATCCCTCGCCGGAAACCACCACATCGGGAACATAAGCGGGGTTCGCCGCCACCTCCTGCGCATTGACCGAAGCCTTCCACTTGGCCAGCAACGCCGAAAGCTCCGCGACCTTTTCCGGCATCGTCGCGGCAAGATCGTGCAGCTCGGAAGCATCGGCCTCCAGGTCGTACAGTTCGTCGCGGCCCGCCCCGTATAAATGGATCAGCTTGTACCGTCCCGCGCGGACCGCGCTGCACGGCAGGTATTCGCGCTGGTAGTAGTGGGGGAAGTGCCAGAAAATAGCCTCGCGACCCATCCCGCCCTTGCCGGCCAATACCGGCGCAAAGCTTTTACCGTCCAGCACGCTTGGGGGCGGGGCGGTGCCGGCCAGCTCCAGGAAGGTGGGCAGGAAATCCACGCTGGAGACGATTTCGTCCGTGACGCCACCCGGCGGTATCCGCCCCGGCCAGCGGACGATCAGCGGAACGCGCACGCCGCCTTCGTACAGCGAACCCTTCCCGCCGCGGAAGGGGGCGCAGGAGGTGTTGCCCTCCAGCGCGCCGTTGTCGGAGAAGAACAGCACGACCGTGTTTTCCTCCAGACCCAGCTCCTTGATGGTCGCCAGCAGTTGACCGATGCTCCGGTCGGTGTCGTCGAGCATCGCGGCATAGCCCGGATGGTTCTGGCCGGCGGCGGGATCGGCGCGCGCCGCATATTCATCCCGCAGCGCCGGATTGCAGGCGACCGGGTTGTGTACGGCATAATGCGACAGGAAGAGGAAGAAGGGGCGATCATTGTGCCGACCGATAAAATCGATCGCCTTCCCTGTCAGCGTGAAGACGCCCTTCGGATCCTCCGGCGGGGATTCCTTGTTCAATCCCGGCCCGTCGTCGAAGGATTCGTCGAACCCGTAGGCGGCCGGATTAAATTTGGGGCTGTTGCCGACGTGCCACTTGCCGAAGATGGCGCTGGCGTATCCGGCCCGCTTCAGTTCCGAAGTGATCGACGGGGTCTTCAAGGGAATGGATTTGGCGGGGACGGGGCAGGTCACTTCCGTGTCGGCGAAAACCCGTCCGGGAATGAAATCGGTCAGGCGCAGCCGCGCGGGATACCGGCCCGTCAATATGCTGGCGCGCGTCGGCGAGCAGATCGGCCCCGCGGCATAGGCCTGGGTAAACTTGAGCCCCTCCGCGCAGAGGCGGTCGATGTGCGGGGTTCGGTGGAACGTGCTGCCGTAGCAGCCGAGGTCGCGGATGCCCAAATCGTCCATCAGGATGAACACCAGGTTGGGCGGACGCTCCGGGGCGGCAACGCTTCCTCCGGCCAAGCAGGCCAGCCCGGCGGCCACCCATCCAATCTTTACATGGCGATTCATGACCGTTCCTTCCATCGCAACATCAACCCTCGCTCCCGAAGGCGGGCGGCGCATCGCCGCATAGTGGTTTCAATTCGCCATCCAACCGGATGGTTTCGCCGGGCCGAAGCGACAACAGGTGTTCATTGCTCTGGTACGTCACCGGCGTTGACGTTCCGCCTTTTTCCGAGGTCACGGAAAGAGAGGTCAATTCGCTGTCTTTCCACGCGATGTCCACGGTGAAACCGCCGCGGGCGCGCAGTCCGCGAACGGAACCGGTGGACCAGGCTTTCGGCAGGGCTGGAAGTATTTCAATCCGGCCATCGTGGCTTTGCAGAAGCATTTCGGCAATGGCGGCGGTCGCGCCGAAATTGCTGTCGATCTGGAACTCCTTGCCGCCCGCACCCAGGAGGTTGACCAGGCTGTACCCGCGTAACAGTCCGGCCAGCTGGGCAAACGCTGCGTCGCCCTGGTGCAGCCGGGCCAGCAGGGCGGCATCCCAGGCGAACGCCCAGTTGATGCCGCGCACACGCGTACCGCGACGATCCAGGGATTTTCCGGCGGCGCGGGCGAGTTCCGGCGTTTGCCGCACCGTAATTTGCCGGCCCGGATAGAGCGCCACAAGGTGGGAACGATGGCGATGCTGCGGGTCTTCTTCCTGAAACCCGCTGGCCCATTCCATCAAGCGGCCGTCTGGGCCGATTTGCGGGCCGAGCAGGTTGTTGCGCGCCCGGCGAATGTCCGCTACGTAATCATCCTCAATACCGAGCGCCTGTGCCGCAGCGAGGATTTCGGTGAACAATTCCCACACGCATTGCTGGTCAAAGGACGCGCCCATCGAGAGGCCCCGCTTCGAGCCGTCCGGGGCAATGAAATAATTTTCCGGCGAGGCGGAAGGCCCGCTTACGAGCTTGCCGGTCTTCGGATCGGGTACCAGCCACTCCAGCCAGAATTGGCCCGCTTCGCGGAACAACGGCCAGACCCGGCGCAAATAATCCTTGTCGAGCGTGAACGCGTAGTGTTCCCACAACGGCTGCATCACCCACGCCCCGTTACCGGGCACAAAGCCCCAGCGATTATTCGGTTGCGGCCAGGTGAACCCGAACGGGTTGGTGGTGGCGTGCGCGATCCAACCCGTTGTTCCGTGGCAGAGCTCCGCTGTTTGGCGACCGTTGGGAAGCATCCACCCCACCAAGTCGGCTAGCGGCAATGCACACTCTGGAAGGTTAGCTACCTCGACCGGCCAATGGTTCATCTGGACGTTGAGATCGAGGTGGTAATCGCAGTCCCAGGAGGGCTTGGTGAGGCCGGTCCAGAGGCCTTGCAAGTTGGCCGGTTGATCGCCCGGCCGTGAACTGGAGATGAGCAGATAGCGGCCATATTGGAACAACAGCGCGAACAGTCCGGGATCGTTGGCAGACTGTTTGAATTGCTCCAGCCGTTCATCGATCGGAAGCGGTGCCACGGCGGGAGCCGTTGCGCCGAGATCAAGCGAAACCCGGCCGAAAAGTGCATGGTAGTCGGCGAGATGCGCGGCCTTTAACTGCGCATAGGATTTGCCTGCCGCCGCGGCAAGCTGGGCGGCGGTGCATTCATGCGGGTTGCCACCCCGGAATGACGGCGGAAGGGGCCGATAGTCTGTGCCGGCGGCGATCAGCAGCGTGACGGCGTTTGCGCCTTCGATACGCAAGGTGTCGCCCGGTGTGGATACGCATCCGCCTTCCGCGACTGCTTTGACGCGGGCGATATAGCGCAGTCCGTTGGGCTGGCCTTTTGTTCCGATCAGCTGCCCCGACATGACCAGCGCATCCTGGCCATCCGCTGCGGTGGTAAAACGCTCCGGTCGCGTGAGCTGCGCAGTGAAGTAAATCTGTCCCGGTTGGTCGGCGGTGAGCCGCACGGCCATGACCTGATCCGGCGCACTCGAAAAAACTTCGCGCACGAACGTAACGCCATCGCGCTCGAACCGGACGCTCGCGACGGCACGGTCGAGATTTAGTTCGCGGTGATAATTGGTTGCGGATTCCGCGCCGTCAAAGCGCAGCTCGAGGTGGCCGAGGATTTCAGCGTTTCCGAAGAAAGTCTCCTTGAGTTTCGAGACCGGCTGGATGATTTGCCAGAGCTCCTGTTCAGCCTCGGCGAATTTTTCATCAAACAGCAGGCGGCGTACCTCGGGAATTTGCGCGGCAAGCCCGAGGTCCTGGACATCCTTCACGGGTGCGCCCGACCAGACCGTATCTTCATTAAGCGCGAGTCGCTCGGTGGCGATCCCGCCAAAAACCATCGCGCCAAGCCGGCCATTGCCCACCGGCAGGGCTTGCTTCCAATTGCGCGCGGGCTGGCGATACCAGAGCGCAAGCGGCGCCTCCGCCGCGACCACCGAGGTCTGACCGATGGCCACCATGGACACCGTTGCCATCAACGCACGGAAAAGCATCCTCATTGCGCGGCTCTCTGCTCCAGCCCTTTATCCCCGGTATCCGCGATCCATCCGTCCAGTTTTTTCCGCAGCAGCTCCAGCGTCGCCTGGTGCTCCGGATTGGCCGCCAGGTTGTTGAGTTCATGCGGATCGTTTACCACATCGTACAACTCCTCCGGCGGTTTTTCCGTTCGCAGCACGAGCTGTTGCGCCTCGTTCAGCTTGCCCTGCGCGGCGAGGGCGCGCATGACCGCAAGCATCGGCCGATGGTTCTGCACGTAGCGGCACTCGTTGTACCCGTTTTCCGGCGTGTAGTTGCGGATATATTTAAACCGTTCCGTCCGCACGCAACGGATATGGTCCATCACCTCGTCGATCATGTCGCGGGCGGCGAAGATGCAGTCGCGTTTGCGGGCGCGCGGCCCATACAGCGGGAACCCGTCCTGCGGCGGCATGGGATCGACCCCGGCCAATTCCAGCATCGTGGCGGTCACGTCCATCAGGCTGACGAGGTCGTGGTTCGCGGTTCCCGGCTTAAACAGCGCCGGATAGCGCACCAGCAAGGGGACGTGGATGCCCGCATCGTACAGCCAGCACTTGCCGCGCAGGTGGCACCTTCCGTTGTCGCCGATGAAAACCACCAGGGTGTTGTCGAGCAACCCTTCCGTTTTCAGCCGCTCCATGATTTCGCCGAACTGGCCGTCGATATATTCGATCGCATCCAGGTAGAGCGCCCAATCCATGCGGCACTCCGGGGTGTCCGGGAAATAGGGCGGCAGCCGGACTTCGCCGGGGTTGACCGGATGGGATGATTGCTGCCGGATCGCTTCCCACACCCCCGGTTTCTGGCGGTGGGTTTTTTGGAGCTGGATTTGGGCGAAGAACGGCTGCCCCGGCTGGCGCAGGCTCCAGTCCTTGCCGTCGAACGGTTTTTCGGGGGGGAAATTAAGATCCACCTTTTCGCCATAGCCACAGCCCAGCGCGGTGTAGTAGCCGCGCGCCTTCAGATAATGCGTGATCGGGTAAACGCCTTCCGGGCGCGGAATGCGGCGGCGTTGGTCCTGCGTGCCGGTGCGCGTTTGATAGAGCCCGGTGATCATGGCGTTGCGCGACGGCGTGCAGGACGGCGCCGTGGCAAAGGCCTGCATGTATTGCACGCCCTCCGACGCAAAGCGGTCCAGATGGGGGGTCTTTACCGCCGGATGCCCATAGCATCCCAGTTCCACGCCAATGTCCTCGGCCATTATCCAGATAATGTTGGGCCGCTGCCCGTCGGCGGCTTCGCCAGCGAGGCAGGCCAACCCGCCCGCGGCCAGAATGGCCGTCAAAAAAGACCGGCGGATATGTGATACGCAAGAGCACATTGCAGAAACAGTTTTCAGCAGTTGGCATGCAGTGCGACATTTCATTTTAATTCCTCCCTGTGGCAGCATCACTGGTTGCTCTATCCCGCAATAAAACCGGGCCGGGCATGCCAGCCGACGATCGCTCCTCGGTTTCCGGGTTTACACCGTTATAAAGCACCGTGGTAACTTTTACACGCAGTTGGTTGGCTCCGGATTTAAGCAATCCCTTAACCGAATACTGATGGACTCCGTACCAGCGGACACCAAGATGCCGTTCGTTCAGCCACGCTTCGGACACGCCATTGATCGAGCCTAAATCCAGAACCTGTCCCTGGGCGGCTTCTTCAGGGGAAAGTGGTACGGTTGTTTCGTACTCCGCCACGCCGGCGAAACCCTTCAACGAAGGGCTCTGCGCAAAATCGACCAGCGGTTGATTGTGAAGCGCCGTCGTTTCTCCTTTGAAGGAGATGAGCGACAGGTCCCAAAGCGTATCGACAGCCTTCACCGTGCGTCCGGCCTCCGTCGGCAACCTGTATTCCTCCGCCGGGCCTTTCGCTGCATCAGGTTCGAAAATAAGCAGCAGGGATTCTGACGGGCCGAGCTGCACCTTAAGTTGTCCATCGGCCTCAATCGGATACGGTGCGCGCCCGCCGGTTTCCGCATCCCAGCGCCACGGTGTTTTCGAACCGGTCAAGAAGCGGGCGGAGCAGGAAACGGTCCGCGCTGCATCCTGGTTGCTCAGGAAAAACAGCTCGCGGTCGCCAGCCTGATAATGCACCTGAAGGAGGTTTTCAGACGGGGCTGAAAATACAACCCGCCGTTCAAGACCGGCGGTATCCAGCATTCCGCCGGTCCAGGCTGCAAGGTTGATGCCGGCCACCGGCGATTCCATCCGGATGACCTTTTCGCCCCCGTCACGGAGAATATTGGCGAAGGCCGTCTTTACCCGCTGGTCGTTCGCCTGTGCTCCGGTAAACGAAGGGCTGCGATCCGGAAGGTTGCCGACAATCACCAGCTTGCCGCCTGCCTTGACATACCGCTCAACCGCTTCGGCCGTCGCGGGCTCCATGGTCGCCACATCGCAGAGAACCAGCAATCGATACCTCATCGGGCCGTATTCCAGCCGTCCATCGTTGAAGGAGGCCTGCTGCAACACCTCTTCGTGCAGGTAGTCGGCGGTGACCCCCTGTTGGGTAAAACCCTTCCACAGCAGGTAGCCATAGGCGGGAGTGGTCTGGAATTTCCCGCGATGCAGCCCGTAGTCGCTCCAGACATCGGCCGTCGGGCAGAGGATGCCGACATCAACCACCGGGTCGGCCGACTGGAACAGATGGGAAAGGCGGGCGTTGTATTGCGCCCACTTCGGAACGTAAGGCCACCAGGTATTGTGCTCGTTGAAAAAGGTGCCGAACTGGCTTCGCCCCGGAGGCGGTTCATCGGCCGGTGAGTAGCAAGAGCCGTGCAGATTCGCCTCGGTCATTCCGGTAATGAAATTGAAGTCGTCGGTCCGCTTAACCACATCCAGCGATGTGCGGAATTTACCCGTTACGTCGGTCATGGCTTCGCAAGATATCTTCCGTCTTCCGGTCAGATGCCCGCCTGCGGCGGCGTATTTGTTCCATATTTCCCAACCATGGTCTTCGGGTTTGTTCAGCCAGCTGTTGCCTTCGGGAATATCGGGAACCATGTAGTTTTCAGCGATTCCGATATGCCAGGGATGTCCGTACGCCTGATAGCGGAACGGCACCCCCTGTTCGTTGGACCATCGCTTGACACCCCGCACCCAGCTGTCGCGAAACAGCTCGACCAGCGTCCGGCTGTAGTCATAGCGAACCCGGCGCAGCGTGTCCGCGAATTCCGGCGACGCCACAAACGGATCGGGTCTCAGGTCGTAGGTCGGTCTCTCCGACACGGGATAGAGGGCGGTGACGAAGTGGAGATACGGCGTCAAATCATATCCGCGCCGGCGGAAAAACTCTTCCTTGAAGCTGCCGGTCCAGTTCGCCGGCCAGATTTCCGTGCTGTCGCCGTAAAAACCATGCAGGGCGTTTCCGAGTTTACCCCCGAAGGCCTCCCGGGAGCTCTCCTCAAAATAATCCAGATAGGCATTCACCGCATTGGTGTTGAAATAATCCAGCACCGGGGTGTTCAGGTGCGGACTGCTCTTGATCCGGGCTCTCGTGCGAAGGATTCCCGCATATAGCGTGTGTTTCCCCGGCGGCACCGTGAAACTCAACACTCCGTCGCGAACGCTGCCCATCAGGTCGGTCACCTGTTCCAGGCCGGAGATGGTTTCCGGCACCAGCCGAACAAACTCCGTCGTTCTCCTGCCTTTGAACGCGGTCTCCAGAAAATCGTCGACCTTTTTTTCATACGTTCCGGGACCGTTGATTTCCTCGGACACGCAGGTGAGGGTCTGCAACGCGTGTTCGGGCTTCAGGAACTTCGCACCGCTCGGCCAGGCGTAGGCGGCCGACACCTCGGTCTGCATATTCCGTTTGGCGCCTTCATCCGCAGTGAAACGCACCATGCGCCACCAGTCCGGGGACAACCATTCCATGGAACCGGCCTGGGGTGCCATCGGGATAATCAGCACCCCGCCGATGCCCGCCTGGTTCATCAGGTCGAGATGCCGAACGATCTCATTGCTGGTGACGTTGTTCCCTTGCCACCACCAGTAAACACACGGCCGGGCTACCTCCTGATGCCCCTGGAAAGCAGCATAAAGCTTGTCCTGGATCGCAGGCTGGCCTGGCGGCCCGGAAAGAGACGTAGCGGCGTGTGCAGCTAGGCTGAAAAGATAAATTGCGGACAATAAAATTGTTTTTGCCCCGCGCTCGCGCATTGCGACCCTCCCGCAATCACAAAGAGCACCATCACGTTTGAGATGCAATCTACGGCCATAAATATCCAAGCTCATTTTGATCGATCCTTTCAACTCAATGGAAATCGGCGCCCATATGCTTTTCCGCGTCGGCGGAAAAACAGGCCGATTGCGCGGTCCAACAGAAGCCCACCGGAGACGGCGTCGGCGAAGACAGGACGATTTCAAAACCCTCTTCGGCCATTTTTCCCACGCTCCAGAACCGGTCAACCAATCCATGCGGGGTCAGCTGGACCTGGGTGATTTTTCCCAGCATGGCGACCGGAACAAACACGGAGGATTGCCCGGCGGGAACCAGCGCTGTTCCGGAAGCGCGCGTTTCCATCTGGTCCACCAAATCGCCATAGGCGTTGTCCACGCAGACGACATCGGCGCAATTGACCGCCCGTGCCGTAATCAGGCCGGCGTTGTCGGCATCCACGCTGCCTTGCGGGCCTTGGTATTCGACCTGGGCCCGGTTGGAATAGTAGCTGTTGCCGGAAATGGTCACGCCACGGGCGCAAATGTTTTTATCGCCCAGCACGATGGCGGGGGTTTTCTTGATGTCGGCATAGGTTTCATATCCAAAGGCCGCCCAGGTGCGGACGAAAAGATTGCCGCTGATCACCCCGACTTCGCCGAGCATTTCAATGTAGGCTTCAGTCATGTTGTCGATCTGGCAATTCACCACCGAGGAGCCGCGCCGCTGGATGCGAATCCCGGTCTTGGTCCGGATGGCGGGCAGCTTGTAGACATGGACATGCGAAAGGAGCAGATCGGGGGCATCCAGGTCGATGCCCACCTCGACAAAGCCGCGCACGAAACTGTTGTGGATGATGCAGTCGGACATGCGCTCCACCTTGATGCCGGTTTTCGAGAATTGTTCGGGGTGGTCGATTTGCCGCAGGCCCGTAAAATAGCAGTCCGTGACCACCAGCTCGTTGCCGGCATATTCATCGAGCGAACCGACCGAAAGGGCGGTATCGAGCGGATTGGCGACATAGAGCGAGTTGAAGACCGTGTAGTAGCCGCCATCCAGGCGAATGGCCATGTCGGCCTGGCCATTTGCATCCACGCTCATGTGCTCCATGGAAAACCGGTAGGCGTTCTTCTTGATGCGCAACAGCTGCTTCATCGGCGTCGTCGCCGCCAGGACGGTTGCATGGCCATCGCCGACCAGCGTGACCCCGTTGGAGGGGTGGAGCACCAAGGGGCGCGAAACCGGGTAGACACCCGCCGGGAAATAGACCGTGGTGTTTTTTTTCGCCCTGTCCAGCGCCTGTTGTATCGCGTCGGTGTCATCCGTCTTGCCATCGCCTTTGGCACCGAAGTCGCGGACGCTGAGACGCTTGTTTTCCTCCACCTGCCCGGACACGGATTGAATATCCGCCAGCCCTTCCACGTACGCTTTCCGCTCGGCGGAAGGGGTTGGAGGCGCCTCCGCGGTGACCGCCTGGCCAGCGGCAAAAACGGCTATCGCCACTAGGTGCGGCAGCGTGTGGAGTGCGCCTGACGTCGAGAGCTTTAGAGGATTCATAGGAAACCATGGTGCCCGTTTAGGAAGGGAAATCAACCCCTGTCTGTAAAATTTACATTATCTCGTTTGCTTTCTCCTGCCGCCTGTCGTTGAATCCGCGAAAACGGAGATTGCCACATGGACCGAATGGGTGCCCGAGAACGCCTTTTATCCACCCTGCGCGGGTTGCCCGCCGACCGGGTTCCCCTGATCATGGAGCATTTCCATTTCCGCTCCCTCGCCGATGTGCAGGATCCCGGCAAGGTCGAAATCATCAACCGCGTCGCCGACCATCTGCATTTCTGGCACACCTGCGAAGCCTATGTAAACCGCTACATGGTCACGCCCCCGCAATGCATGCAGGTGGTCAAGCGCGAGCAGACCGGCGACGGCGTGGTCACCACCATGCAGATCGACACCCCCAAGGGCCCGCTGGTTTCCATTACCGGCCGCAATCCCATCAGCGCCACGACCTGGGAAGTCAAATATCCGGTCGAATCGCTGCGCGACATCGACAAAATCCGCTCCATCGAATGGCAACTGCCCGCCGGACTCGCCCCGCCGGACCTGCGCAACCTGCCGGACGGGTTTGAAACGCGCGGCATCCTGAACACGTTGGTCTCCTCGCCGTTCGTCTGCATCGCCGGCATGATGCCGTTCACCTACTTTTTCGATCTCTGCATCGACGAACCCGAACTCGTCGAGGAACTCACCCGCGAATGCATGGAACGCATCCTGAAAATCATGGACGTGATCCTTGCGGAAAAAACGATCGAGTATTTTTGGCTGGGCGGCTGCGAGTGGCTCACGCCGCCGATGGGTTCGCCCGCGCTCTACGACCAACTGGTGCACCAATACGAAATCCCGATTGCCCAAAAGGCCAAAGCCGCCGGGGCGCTGGTCCATATCCACTGCCACGGCAACATCCGGACCACGCTCGGAAAAATGATCGAGCGGGGGGCGGACTTCACCGAACCGGTCGAGCCGCCGCCGGACGGCGACATCACCTTTGCCGAAGCCAAGCAGCTCGCCGCCGGGCGCATCGCCCTCGGCGGCAACATCGAAGCGCGCGTGTTGGAAAACGGCAGCGTGGACGAGGTCGAAAAGGCGGCACGGGCGGCTTTCGAGGGCGGCAAGGAGCACATGGTCTTCCAAACCTCCGCCGGTCCGCTGGCCACCATGACGCCGAAAATAATCGCGAACTACCACCGCATGCTGGATGTATGGGAAGAGCTTTCCTCTCTGCCGTAACGGCGTCCGAGTGCGCTCCAAGGCCGAAGTTTTTAACCACCCGCTACGCTTGATTTCACAGGATTCCTAACGCGGCTACGCAGCAGAGAGATGAACCACGAAATACACGAACCACACAGCGCGGCATAGCCGCAACCGAATGGAGAACGCCGGATTTATCAACAGAAGGTCGCGAAGAACGCGAAGACGGAATTCATTGCCTTTGTGACCTTTGCGGCCTTGGTGTTGGAAAATCCATTTCCGAATCTAGGTTAACGGGATGGGGGCGCGGGGGAAGGGTGGGGTGCCGGTCGCCGAATAGCCCATAGGTGAACTTCTGCGTACGCCGCACATGCCACTCGGCGCTATGGCCAACCCCCCGCATTTTCGAAAGCTTCCGGCATACTTCCCCAGAAGGCCTGCTCTTTGTCCAATATTTTTCTTTTCATGAACTCTTTATCCATGCAACCTGACGATCACATGGAAAATGCCGTGTTAAGGAGATACCTAGGCAGATAAGTGAGGCTGGCACCGTAGGTGGCGGCAAGCGAAACGGCACCCCGTTTCTGCCTAATCAACTGTTCGGGAATGAGAAGATGATGATGAAATGGATGATGGTCATGCTTGCCCTTGTGGTCACCGGTTTCGCTGGTTGCCGAACGGATCGGTCACCGGAGCATAAGTTAATCGAAATGGCCTTTTTCAAGTGCGAGAAGTGCCGATCCCTCGAAGGTGGAATCTACGGCAAGGGGCCCTTCGAGTCACTGCACTCGCGAGAAGCGAAGGCATGTGTTCACGACTGGCAGGCAATCAGCAGGGCGGAGTTCAAGAGACTGGGGACGGAATGGAGAGGGATTGACTGGACGAAGGAAATCCCCTTTTGGAATGCGGAAACAAATGGAATCCCGAACCAAGCGTCGCAGGCTATCGGCGCTAGCGCGCCTCAGCCTGAACGCTGACGTTTGAGAAGGAAAAATATGGATCAAATAAAGACACACAAGCTATCACGAATTAGTTGGCAATTGCCCTTGTTGATCATGCCTGTGATGCTTTTCCTCACTCCCATGATAAAAACACCCGTTGCGTCCATGTTGATGGGGGTGATTTATCTGCTCCTATTTTTCATCGGAACAATCATCGGTATTATTTCCCTAGTCAGTGCGCGAAAACATAAATTACTCAAAGCATCGTTTTTATCAGCTACCGGTATTTTCTTAAATATAGCCCTTCCTTCATTGTTGATTGCTATAGCAGTTCCATCCTTCAACAAGGCACGTTCACAAAGCGCTCAAAAATACCTCGAAATGGTCGAAGCAGAGTTTGCCTCAAAAATCCCAATAATGGTCGATGAGCTAACGAGACTTGATGAAGTCAAAGTTACGGGAAACAAAAGCATGACATATACATATACTTTGGTTTCAACCCTGAAAGATGAAGTTGATGAATCCGTGTTTACTCAGGAAATGAAAGCCACTCTTTACGATCAATTCATGTCGCTGCCTCAGCTGGAAATGTTACGAAAGCTAGATGTTACAACGACCTATGTGTATTTGGATAAAAATGGAAGTCTGATCAGTTTGATTGAAATTAAAAAAGATCTCTAACCGGCACATGGCTTACGGTGAAAACGCTTGTTTGATTCGGTCAGAAGTTTATGCGCACCGAAAGTCATCCCGGACGTTGGGGACGGATAGATGGAAAACAGAGGGATCAAATAAGGGCTCTGCTGCTATCCAGTTCCCGCAATCAGCCGGCCAGTTGCTTCAGGGTTTCGAGCACCACCGGCACCGACTGCTTCCAGTTGGCCGGCCAAAGTTCGGAAATCTCGAACGCCAACCGCTTGCCGTCGGGCGCGGCGGCCCGCACGTGCGCGGCGACCTTTTCGGCTAGCTTGTCCGGCGGTAACTGGTAGTCGCCGACCCGTATGTTGCTCCAGAAGAGTTTTTCCGGCCAGGCGGCGCGGCATTCGGAGAGTAGCTGGTCGCCCTCGTTCGGCTCCGTGAGCGACTCGACGAGGTCGAACGGCGCCTGGCGGATCAGCTCCTTGCAACTGGCCGTGCGTCCATCGTAGTGGCAGCCCATGATTTTTCCGGACTGATGGATGGCCGGCATATGTTTTTGATACACCGGCATCAGGAATTCCTGATACCGCTGCGGGCCGAGGGTTTCCGCAGTGAAATTTTCCATGCAGGCGACATAGCGGCCGGGACCGCCGGCCACCAGCTCGACGCGCCGGGCAAACTGTTCCAGCAAGGCATCGTACAGCTCGCGAACCTCTGCTTCGTAATCATACAGATGATACGAAAACTCCTCCGGGCCGACGTGATCGACCATGATGGTCTGAAGCGGCGTCCGTCCAATCGTAGACCAGGCAACGCCGTATGGCATGATCTCTTTCTGCTTGGCAAGAAACGCCGCGTAGGCGGGCGACAACACGGTATTCTTCACAATATAGACCATCACGCGGTAGTCGTCTTCATTGTGAATCAGATACCGTTTGTGCCAGCCGTTTTCCCAGGTCTGGTAGAGTTCCCCCACCGGTGTCTTCCACGTCTGGCGGCGGATTTTCACCCCGTTCTGTTCAACGGTTTTATCCTCCACCTCCACACCGCCCGTGTAGGAGGTCTCATAGGCCCACAATCCCCAGGTCACGCCGAGCCCTCTTTCAAACAGCGGGATCCAGTCCGGGTCGTGTTGCGTGTGCCGCCATTCGTTCTGGTAGATGGTGTAGGGGATCACGTCCGGCTTTTCGCCGGCCCAAAAGGCTTCCAGCCGTTCGTGTATGTTCATTGGTTTGCTCATGGATGGACTCGGTGGTTGGTTGGGGAAACAAAATTTTTCTTCGCATCGCGGCCGGATGGCATGTCGGGTTTCACCATTGGATCTCCGGTAGAGTGAACAGGGTCTCCGCGTTGTGTACGCCGAAGCCGATGTAATTGATGCTGGTGAACGATTCCGAAAATGCCGTTTTGAGCGTTTCGCCATTCACCACCAAGGTGGCGGTGCGCAGGTCGAGATCCACATCCAGCCTGCAATCCAGCTCCTCTTGCAGCTTGCAAACCTTGGATAGGTCGTTGCCCCATTTCGAATGGTTTTCAAACAACGAGATCTTGTTTGCACCGATCCATGCACCCGCGCACAGCGCGGCCTTGGCATCTTCATCGCTGCTGAGCACGACAAAGCCGTTTTTGGTTGCCGATGCCCGGGCGGGTTTCATTTTCCAGCGCATGGAAAACGTGCCAGAGATGATGCTTTTCCCGATCGGTTTGAGCACGGTTTGGGACGGCCCCGAGGCGGCGACCCGATAGCCATAGGAATCCCCGGTGAGTTTCGCGGTGCCGGAATAGCCGTCGGCTTGTTCCGAACCCTTTCTCACCACGGGTTCTCCCACGGCGACCGGTTTCGCCTTGGGCGTGAATCCAGCGCCTGCCACGGGCAGATCCTTGCCTTGGAGCCGGAGCACCATCCCGGGGACGGAGATGTCGCCCGCGTCGCCCGCCGAGGTGCCGACTTCATCGATGACCGCCCCGGGAATCGCAAGGCAGTTGTTCGAGATGACCACCTTGGAGGTGATGTCCACGGCCTGGTCGGCGAGCAGATCCTGCGCCCAGACGGTTTCCAGGTGCTCGATGGAGCCGGCGAATTCCAGCCGCAGCTCGCGGTAGCGGCCGACGATGCCGATCGGCTGCGAGGCATCCTTGATTTGAACCGTCACGGTTGCACGGGGTTCGATCCAGCGGTTTTCCGGCGAGACACGGCCTTCGGTGGCGATGCCCGTTGGGCCGTTCGGATAGGTGGCGACGCAGACAAACGGCTTCGGTTCATCGCATTCCACCTTTGGCAATGGCATGTTGCGCGCCATTGCGGCGGGGGCGCTTTGGCTGACCATCTTGCCGTAGGTGTTTTCCGCCCACGTGTCGTACTCGGTGAACTCGCAGCGGTCGACCAGCTCCTCGTCCGACGCAAGATAGGTTCCTTCGCCCGCCGGGAAGGCCGGCGCGATCCGCGCCCAGCGCCCGAAGCGTTCCGCCTCGTTGGTGCGCTTCTGCATGCAGCGCGGGCCGGAAAGCTGATGGTGCAAATCCCTGCCGCGCAAGGTTCGCTCCCCCATGTTCGGATGCCGCTTGCTGGCGACGAGCACACCGAGCCCGACGGCGAGGTTGCAGTCGTCCTGCACATTCAAAACGGCGCGGTATTTCGGCTGTTGCTGGGTTTGCCTGAGGATGTCGTGCGTCCGGCGCAACGTCGTGGCCGACATGAGCAGGGGCGACGCATCATAGGTGCGGAACGTGTCCGAATGCTGCACGCATTCCAGCATCCGTTGCTGAAGATTTCCCCCGGTTGCGTACACCGAGGGGTAGGATGCGAGATCCATGTCCCATTTCGGATTGAGGTTCCCCCCCGCGCCGGTGACGTACTCAAGGACGAGTTCCGGATAAAGCTCCTGCTTCGCTTTGAAGGCGTTGAACTCCTGCGTGTCGCCGCCATCGATCTTCCAATAACGGATCCCCGCATGCTTCGACCATTCGACGAACGTGCGGGCCTCCGCCAAACCAATGTTTCCCCGGGTCCAGATTCCCAGCGAATTCCATCCCAACCGCTGTATGTCCGCGTTGAATGCCTTTAAGCGCTCCATTGGTTCCAGCAGGGCATAGCGCGGGAAGTCGCTTTCTTCGGCGACCAGGCTGAAAAACGCCGAACCGCCGCCGATCCGTTTTGATGCATCCTTGGTTTGCCAGCCGTGGTCGATCAGGAAAATGTAATCCGCGCGGCCGCGTTTCAGGTAGGTCGTAGCCCAGCCGTCCTGGTCATTGAATAGGGCCTGCTCGTTCAGTTCTTCGCGGGCGGCCTCGTTGGTGATCCCCTTGAGTTGCTTCAGGTCCTGCCCGCGGTTGATCCAATAGTTTTGGGCATACCAGGTACACCAGTAATTCGGTGCTGCCGATGGCGTTGCGGGAACCAGGTTGGGCGCGCCGGCGAATAGTTGGCTGGCGCCTAGCACCAAGCCAAACGATGCCACAATCACATTCATGGTCATTCTTTTCTTCACATCGGCATTTCCTGGCGGAGAATTCATTGCCTACCGGCCGGTGTGCTGCGTTTCGATGCGCGCATCGCGGCGTAGGCCGAAAACATCGCCTTCACCCGGTCGGCTTGCTCGGGTTCGCCCATCCTGTTGCGCTGTTCCTCCAGGTCGGTGCCGAGATCGTAAAGCGCCGCCGGGCGATCGTTCTCGATATCCATCACCAGCTTCCAGCTGCCGGAAAAGAGCGCATGGCTCATGTTGTCGCTGCTGCGTCCTTCCACGAGGGCCGGCGATTCGTCCCGAGCCGCTTTATCTTCCTCGCTGGGCTTGAGGGTGAGGTGGTTGGGGAAGCCGAGGTCGTCGAAGGCATCGCGGCCGGAACTCGATTGGACCAGCAGTGTCTGGCGCACCGGACGGGCGTCGTCCTGACGGCCGAGCAGGACGGGAAGCAGGCTGACCGCATCCAGGCATTGGTCTTCCGGCACGGGCAACGCGGCGGCATCCAGCGCCGTCGCCACGATGTCATGCGTGCAAACCATCTGGTCGCGCACGATGCCGGGGGGAATCTTCGACCCCTGCGGCGTTCCATCGCCCCACTTCACGATGAAGGGAACCCGGTGCCCGGCCTCGAAGATGGACGCCTTCCGTCCGCGCAATCCGCCCACCGCATCGTGCCCGTGCTTGCGTTCGAACGGCATCCCGCCATTGTCGCTGGTGTAGACCACCAGCGTGTTTGCCAGCAGTCCACGCTGCTCCAGCAATTCCAGCAGCTTGCCGGTGACGACGTCCGTCTCGTAGACCATGTCCGTATGCGCCGTCATCTTCGTCGCCCCCTTCAGCGGGGTGCCCAGCAGCTTTGCCGGAGGGTTGTAGGGCGAATGCGCGCCGTCCGTGCAAAAGTGCATGAAGAAGGGCTGGTTCTTGCCGTCCTTCCGGTTGCGCGCCAAATGGTCGTCGAGGAAGGCGGCGGCCTGGAGCACCAGCCGTTCGCCGATCTGCGAGGGATCCCAACCTTCGGCGCCGAGCTGGTTCTTGCCTTGCCATCTCATTTTGCCGACGGCCACGCCGTTTTCGTAGAAGCCGTAGGGCGAAGACTGGTGCCCGCGCGGAATCAGGTAGGAATAGTCGAAGCCCATTTGCACCGGCGCCAGCTCCGCCAAATCGACATCCTTGTTGGCACCGGATTTGAGCCCGGAGTTGAAGGATCCGCCGAAACCGGCCTTGCCGAACATGGCCGAGCGGTAGCCGGCGGGCTTGAGCAGCTGCGCCAACGTCTGCTGGCCGGGCATTATTTGCGAGGGATCGTTGAAGCCCCAGGTGCCGGACGGATTGCGGCCCCGCCACGGATAGTTGCCGGTCAGCATGCTGTAGCGGGTCGGCGAGCAGAGCGCGGCGGGCGTATGCGCATTGGTAAAGCGCATCCCTTCGCGCGCCAGCCGGTCGATGTTCGGCGTCGGGAACTTGCACTCCGCGTTGTAGCATTGCGAATCGCCCCAACCGACGTCGTCGGTCAAGATGACGAGCAGGTTGGGCAGGGGGGCGTTTCCTGCGGGTTCCGCCGCCCAAACGGCCAACGGAAGCAAAGCCATCGCCAATGCACATGCATGTTTCATCCCGTGTTCCTCCTGGTTCCGCTTAAGCCGTTTTCAGAGCAGGCTTTTGTATTCCCCGATCATGGATTCGACCAGCGCCCGGTGTTCGGGATGGGCGAGCAGATTGATGGCCTCGACCGGATCGGCGGCGAGTTCGTGCAGCGCCCAGGGCTCGATATCCTTGGCGGGCTCGTCCTTGTTGGCGGAGACGATCAACTTCCACCGCTTGCCGTTTTCCTGCCGGTAGATCGCATAGCCCAGGCGGTCGCGTTCCAGTTGCCCGGAGATGGCTGCCGGATCGGGGGCCTTCTTGCCTTCCAGGGCAACGATGCTGCCGTGTTCCTGCTTGAGCGACCAACCGCCTTCCGCCGCGATGGCGAGCACCTTGCTCTGTTCATATTCGACCGGGACGCGCCCATGGATCACCAGGTTGCCGCGCAGCGGCTTGTCTTCGGGCTGCGTTCCATCGAGCACCTTGGCGAAGCTGACGCTGTCGAGCGCCTGGCCCGGCGGAACCTGGACGTCCGCCAGCTCGCAGAGGGTGGCGAAAAAGTCGTTGAGCGCGACCAGCTGACGGCTTTCGCCGCCGCGCTTGAAGGTCTTGGGGAGCGCCTTGCTGCCGCCGGAAAACACGAGGGGAATGCGGTGGCCGCCTTCGTAGATGTCGCCCTTCTGGCCCTTCAGCGGCCGCCCGTCTTCCGCCAGCCCCTGCGGATTGACCACCTTGCCGGTCCGTCCCTCCTCGGAGTCGGTGCGGCTGCCGCCAAAGTGGCCCCACTTGAAGCAGTAGTAGTCGTTGCGTTCCCATTCGCAGCCCTTGGTAAACTGCGCCGCGCCGTTGTCGGAGGTATAGACGACGATGGTGTTTTCGTAGAGGCCGAGCTTTTTGAGCCGTTCGACCACCACGCCGGTGACCTGGTCGGTTTCAAAGACCATGTCCGAGCGTTGCGTCGGCGTCTGGCCGGCGATGGGAAGCGAGCCGGGCTTGCCGTAGTCGTCGGGGTCGGCGGGCGAAAGGTCGACGGGCGGGGTGAAGGGGTAGTGGGCGGCCGGCAGGGCGAGGTAGAGCAGGAACGGACGGTCCGGGGACTGCTTGGCGTGTTGGTCGATGAACTCCAGCGCCTTGAAGGCCAGGATCGGGCCGACCTGTTCGCTGACATAGTTGTCCATGTGGTATTTTTCGTTCCAGGTGTTTTTTAACTGTTCCTCGGCCTCGCGGGGTCCCTTCCACTTCAAGTGCTGGCGCGCCTCGGCATCGGTCGCAAAGGTGTCGAAGCCGTTCCGCTCCGGGTTCCAGCGCGCCAGGCGGTCGTTCTCGAAAAAGGCGAAGGGTGACTGCTGTATGCCGGAGAGCAGCGCGAGCGAATAGTCGAAGCCGTGGTCGATGGGGCCGTCGAACATGGGGCGCGCAAGGTCGGCGTTGCGCAGGAAATCGGCCGGCTCCTGCCGGCCATCGCGGCGGTGGAACTGGCCGCCCATGTGCAGCTTGCCGAGGAAGGCGGTGCGGTAGCCGATTTTCCGGAGCACGTCCGCAAGCGTCTGCTGCCCGGGCAGGATCTGCGACGGCTTGCAGTGTGTCCAGGTTCCCGCCGGGTGGGCGCCGCGGTAGACATAGTTTCCGCTCAGCAGGGCGTAGCGAGACGGCGCGCAGATGGCCGCCGTGGAGTGCGCCTGGCGGAACATCATGCCCTCCTTGGCCAGCGCGTCGATGGCTGGCGACTTGGCGCCGTTGCCGGGATTGAAGCAGGCAATGTCGCCCACGCCGATATCGTCGACGAGCACCAGCACGATGTTCGGTTTTTGGGGGGCCGCGTGGACTCCAAGCAGTGGAAAAACGAGGGCGAGAAGCGAGAGTGTGCGGATCATGGTTTTTCTCCTATTCGATCATCTGGAAACGAAACCGTCATCGTTTTCATCGACGCGCTCGCCGGTGAGGCGGTGGTAGAGCTGCTTGAGGTTGATTAGCCCGCCGGTGGTGAACCAAAGTGCGGCCACCACTTCGACGGTGCCGATGAGCACCAGGTAGGTTTTCCAGAGGCCGGCCCAGAAGCCATCCGGCAACGGCTTGATCCAGAAATGCCAGGCGGTGCAACCCAGGTTGAGCAGCAGGAAGAAAATGATCCAGAGATAGCTGCCCATGTAGATGATCTTGTCCAACCGCGTAAATTCGTCGGTGATCCCGAGCAGCGACTTGAAGGATTTTTTCTGCGCGGTGCCCTGCGCCTTGGAATTCTCGACCGAGTACTCGCCGCGGTGGAGCAGCTTGTCGAGGTTGTAGTCCTCCTTGCAGGTGAGCAGGGAGATCGTCACGTAGACCAGCGTTGAACAGACGGCGGAAATGGTGAAGACGAAGACGCCGTTGACCGGGAACTCGGGCGCGACATCGAGCGCACCGGGTATGAGATGCCAGAACTGGCGCAGCAGGATGCCGGTAATGGAGAGGGCCAGGCCCGTCAGGATCGCGCCCCAGGCCCCCTGCACGGTGCCCTTTTTCCAATAGAGCGCACCAATCAGGGAGATGCCAGCGCCGGAGAGGAAGAGCGACGAGGTGATCTGGAAATACATGAAGATCCACTCCTTCAGCGGAAAGACCATGCTCCAGGTGAAGGCGAAGCAAGCCACGCCCACCACCGACGTTTTCAAGAGGCGGATATGCTTTTTCGGCGGGAGCCTTTTGCCCGTGATGGGAATGACGACATCCTGGATGAAGATGCTGCTCCAGGAGTGGATGAAGCTGTTGTCGGTCGTGACCGCCGCGCCGATCATCACCATCGCGAACAGGCCGAGCACCCCGGGCGGCAAGGCGTGCAGCAACGTCAGAGGCACGGTCAACTGCTTCTGCAGGTTGGGATCGCCGATGGCATCGATCGCCGCCTGTGCGCCGGCCTGCTCGACGGGATAGAGTTCGGGGCGGTTGAGGATCAGCCATGCGATCATCGGAAGGGCAATCAGGAGGCACTGTTTCATCTGGTAGGCCCATTGGCCGAGCACGCGCGACATCTTGGCCTCGTGCGGGCTCCTCGCCGCCGCCATGTAGCCTTGCGCGCTCGGCCATACGAGCCAGGAATACATGCGGTTGAAGGCCAGCAGCACAAAAAACCAAATGTTGAAATCGGCCACGGCGGATTGGTCGAACGGATTCAGTTTCGAGGTGCCCGGCTCCAGGTTCATCAACGGATCGATCAGCCCGTCCAACCCGAAGTGGAACATGACGTACAGGAAAATCAACCCGAAGCTCAGGAAGATCATGATGCCCTGGAAAAAGTCGGTCACCATCACCGAAACATGACCGCCGCTAAGCAGGATGCACAGGGCGACGGAAAGCAGGGCGGCCATGGTCAGCGGATAGGTGCCGACGGCGAACCCCAGGATGGAGACGGTTTCGGGCAGGCCGCAAAAGGCGACGAGGCAGCGGGCGGTGACGGCCGGGAAGATGCCATAGTTGAGGATCCCGGCCACGAAGGCGAGGATGCCGGCGAAGATGCGGAACTTGCGGCCGTAGCGCATTTCGAAAAGTTCCGGCATGGTCTGCGCGCGGCTCTCGCGGTAGCGGTACTGGACCCAGCCGGTCATCGGCAGGATCATCATCACCGGCATGATGACCAGCCAATTCCACCACTCGCCGGGAAAGCCGGATTGGTAGAACTGCTGGAAAACGGCAATCATGTAGATGGCCGCGAAGGTGCCCATGTCCGTCGCGGTGCAAAGCAGGTAGCGCCCCGCGCAGCGGTTGGACGAAAGGTAGTCGCCCACGCTGGTCGATAGCTTCCGGCAAAACAAGGTCAGCCCCAGGATGAAGGCGATCCAGGTGAAAATCATGGCATAGTCGATGGAGGTCATCATGGCGGGGTCTTTCGCTTAGTGGGCTTCCAGCAGCAGGATGGTGCCGGGTTGAACCAGTATCGATTTCAGTTGCGCGGCGTTTTTCGATCCGGCCTGCCGGACGCCTGCGGCGGATAGTTCGTGGATCTCCACGGCTTGCGTTTTTTCCGGCCATGCGACATCCAGATCCACGGATTGCGAGGCATCGCCTTCGTTGGAAAGCGCCAGGATCGGCGCACCCTGCTTGCCGGTGGCGGCGAAGGCATGGATTCCCTGGGGGAGGGTTGCGGAAAGGGCGACGACGCGCCCGCCCGAAAAGAAGCGGCTCCAAGCCGAGAAGACATGGTAGGCGAATGTGGGGGTTCCATCCTTCCGCCGGATCAGCTGTACGTCGCCGAATTCGTCCCCTTTGTCCTCGGTCCAGCGAAAGGGCCATTGCACGGCATAGTCGATGCCCTCCGTCGCCAAGCCGGAGAGCACGCGGAAGGAGAAGAGGCCGAAGGTCGAGGCATCCAGGTGGCCGCGTCCGCCCCATTCGGTGAAGCCGATCTTGAGGTGGTCCGTCCGGACGCCTTCCTTCGCGCCCCACGCCGCCATCTCGGTGCGGAAGGTGCCGTACTCCTTCGTCGCGTCGCCCTTGATCCGGGCCGGGTTCCAGTATTTGTGGATCACGATGCGCTCCACATCGGCCGCCAGCTCCTTGAGCACGACCGGCCACCATTCGGTCTCCCTGTAGTGGGAATGGGTGCCGTGGAACTCTTCCGGCCCGCCAACGGCGAACCGCGCGTCGGGATCGACCGCCCGGATGGCCGCGATGAACCGCTTGCACTTTTCCGCATACATTTCCGGGGTAAACACCATGTAGTCGAGAAAGGCGAGATAGTGCTCGTTCCCCAGTTCGTAGGCGGCGGGCGAAAAACCCTGGGCCTTGAAATGCCGCGCCCAGGCGACGGCCTTGTCGATCATGGCCTGCTCGTCCGCCCCGGAAACCGGCTGCGCCACGACATAGCCCGGTTTCCCCTTGTTGACCGCCTTCGCGCGGTCCTTCAGGTGGGCGGAGGCGATGTCCACCACCACGAGGCCGCCCGCGCCCGATTTTTTCACGGTTTCGATGTAGCCGTCGGTCGTGAGCAGTTCGTTCGTCGGGTTGAAGGGAAACAGCCGGGGATTGATGATCGAGTTGGAGCGCCAGTCATAGTTCTGGGAAGCGGTGCCCGCCGGATAGCGCAGCAGGCCCGGCTTGATGCCGTCGATCTCCTTGGCCAGCGTGCCGCTCTCGAACTGCGCCTGGTCGTCGATCCAGTAGAGCAGGTTGAAGCCCACCAGCTCCGGGCTGATCGTGTTTCCCTTTGCCGACCACGCGGCGCGCTCGATCTTCAACGTGGACTGGGCCGCGGCCACCATTGGCAACGACAACGACAGCAACAATGCAGTGGTTAGATTCATATCCCTATTCCTCGTCCTTGGCTTCGATCTGCTCGACGGTCCAGCGCTTGAGCATGTCCTTATACTGCTGCTTGTAGACCTGGTAGAAGGAGAGGATTTCGACCTCTTCGCCCTCCCAGTTGCAGCGGCGGCAATAGTATTGCCCCAGTTCCTTGTCGTAGAGCAGGTCGTAGTCGATCGCCCGGAAAAGGCATTGCGGGCAACGGTAGTTGATGGGGCCGGTGGTTCCTTGGCTCATGGATGGACTCCTTCCGCCTGTTCGATTTTCATGATGGTGACCAGCGATTCGCCCAGTCCGATCTTCTTGCAGACGCCGATCTTCAGGTTTGGCGCGAAGGAGTAGCCCTCCTCGTAGTAGCCGCTGCAACCCTCGAATTCAGGTGTCAGGCTGACCTTGGTCTGCACCATCGGGATGACGGCCTCGACCGCGGCAACATCCTCCATCCTGCATTCGCGGCAGCGGTAGTCGTAGGAGAGGTCTTGGCGTTCGCCGTTTTGCCCGACGACCGAGAGCGTGCAGCCGGTGAGGTCCTCGGGATATTCCGTCGTGCCCCAGCACGAGGTGAGGAATTCGTCGATCTCGACCTGCCGGGAGGCGTCGCTGATTCCGGCGACCTTGCGGCAAATCTCGATCTTCCCGGTATTTTCCCAGAAGGTGTAGGTGGTTTCGATCTGCACTTCCAGCGCCTGGAACCGGATCGTGACCGGCCGCAGGATGCAGCTGCGCCAGCCGTTGCCCTCTTCGTAGGTTGCCGTGGTGCGGCAGGAGCTCAGGTCGACCTGCTCCGCGCCGAAGCGGATCTTGGCGCTCTTGATCGCCCCTTCGCCGGCATAGTGGACAAACGGCCCGGCACGGTAGCGCGACTGCACGATATACGGATACGACGCGTCCTGATTGGCTTTGGTTCCCGCACCGACCGGGCGGCGCAGTTTGGAGGCGTAGGGGCGCAAGTCAACAATTGCTCCGCCCATTTTCATTTCAACCGTGGTGCGCAGTTTGGAGTCGGCATACCAGAAGAC
>JBGSLE010000476.1:0-7006 GCA_041740875.1 Pontiella sp.
TCTGCCCGAGTTTTTCCTGCTCGGCCACGTCGATCAGCGCCTGGTTGATCGCTTCGGCGGCGGCACGGCGGCCGAGCGCCTCGATATAGCCAGACTCATCGCCAATGTCGCGGATGTTGACGTTGATGAGGTAGAGCCCGATCTTTTCCAACTCGCCGGAAACCGCTTCGTTCACCTTGCCGAGAAACGCCTGGCGGTCTTGGTTGATCTCTTCAATCTGCATGGTGGCGATGACCGCGCGCATCTGGCCGAGGATGATGTCCTGCGCCTGGTCCTCGATCTCCTTGCGGGAGAGCCCGAGCAAGCGCACCGCCGCATTCTGCATGACTCCCTGGGTGTTCGAAATGGCCGCGGTGACGGAGGTCGGAACGGTCACCCGGATGTTTTCCTGCGAGAGGGCGTTCTTGAGGTCGATCGGAACCACGAACGGTTCGAGGTCGAGGTAGGCGAAATCCTGGATCAAGGGCCAGACAAAGGCCGCGCCGCCGTGGATGCACTTGGCCGCCCCGCTGCGCGTTTTGCCGAAGATCACCAGGATCTTGTTCGACGGACACCTCCGATAGCGGCTGACCATGGCCAAAAACGTGCCGATGATCGCCAGTGCGATGATGATGAGCAAAATCATACCTGTCATTTGGATTCTCCTTTTGTATCCATTTTCTCCACCCCTACCCATGCTTGACCAACCACCTGCACCACGCGGACCTGTGTTCCGGCACGCAGGGATTCCCCCGCCGCGCTCCGGGCCTTCACATGCTCCGCCACGCCGCCAACCGTGGTCTTGATCTCGCCAAATCCGTTTGCGGGAATATCCAAATAGACCGTCCCGAGCGCGCCGAGGCAGTCGGCGACGTCCTTCGTGCCGGTCTCGGTCAGCTTGCCCATGCCCCAGAAGATGGCGGCGATGGCGACCATGCCCGCCACGCCCCAGACCGAGGAGTAGGCCATGGCCTTGACCAAGGGAACCCCATCCTGCAAATAGAGGGCGCTACCCCAGGAAAACAGGGTGAAAAAGGTGATGATCGACCGCAGGCTGAGGATCTTGAAGGCCTGCGAGGCTTCGATCACGTCGTTTGCTCCGGCGTCGGGCGGGGTCTCGAGGTCGCTGACATCCACCCCGGCATTGCCGTCCAGCGCCATGTCGTCCCCGCTCAACCCCAAAAAGGCCGCAAAGATCTGCCAAACGAAAAAGACGCTGAAGAACGCGGCCATTCCGTAGAAGAACCGCACCACTCCCGATAGTTCCATCCACCACTCTTGCATGGCATTCCCCTTTCTATGGCTCTGCGTACATCCCTTGCTCGCACGAAGCGACAAAGCTTTCGGCGGACGATTTGAGTTTTTCCCACTCGGCGCGGATCCGCTCCGCCTCCTGGAGATCGATGACCCCGTCGTTGTCGATGCTCTCGGTCAGGACGTCGAGCAGCTCGGAAAATTCGCGCACGATGAGGCGGGTCATGTGCAACAGGGGGATCGCATCGACTTGCTGCAACGGCACGTTGGGCACGAAGTAGCCGTTCGCCCGCTGGCAGAGCCATTCGACCGGACCGGTGTCCTGCGTCAATTCGTAGACCCGGGCCAGGCGGTCGAGCGGGTTGTCGGCCCCGCTGGCGTCGTCGGAGCCGGTCGGCTGGCACCATTTGTAGATCAGCGAGGTCGAGAGCCCCAGATCCGACGCCACGGATTTAACCCCCAGATCGCTCACCGATTTTTTCAGCACCTCATGCGACTTCATCGCCACCCCCTTGAAACGGCCCACACCCTAGCGGGACTCCCCCGCGAGCCCCATTACAACCCCGCCCCGGGTCTGTAATCGCAAAACATGCAAACACCCATCATGAAAGTGGACACAATAAAAAGAGATTGATACGGTGTCGATTCTCAATCTGAAACCAATAACCTGGAGATCCTGCCATGCTATGCCCGAAATGCAGCGAAGAGATGAAGGTCAACCAATACAAGGGGATCGAGTACGACCAATGCGCCACCTGCGGCGGATTGTGGTTCGACGCCCTCGAAGCCGAGGAACTCGTTGAAACCAAGAATGCGGCCCAACTCGACACCGGCAATCCCAAGGCGGGAGCGAAAGCAAACCGGACCCGGGAGGTTCCCTGCCCCAAATGCCAGGTTCCCCTGCTGCCCGTACACGACCTTGAGCAGCCCCACATCCAGCTGGAAGCCTGCCCGGCCTGCCATGGCACCTTCTTCGACGCCGGGGAGTTCAAGGATTTCTGCCAGGAAACCTTCCTGGACAAGGTCAAGGACTGGCTCGCAACGCCCCGCTAAACGCCGCTTCCCCCGGTGCGTCGGCCCGCGTTGCGCCGGCAGTCCCGCACCCAAAACCACGCCCCGCGCGGACTTGACCTGCCGGGAGTTGGTGCGTATTGTCACCGCCTTTTATCCCAGCAGAAAGCCAACACAGGAGTACAAGGATTTATGAACGTTTCAGTGAAGGATGCCGGTAGCTGCCGGAAAACCATGCGCATCGAAGTCCCTGCGGAGAAAATCGCCGAAGAGCGCCAGGAAACCCTCAAGAACTACGTCAAGTTCGCCAACATCCCCGGCTTCCGCAAAGGCAAGGCCCCCGTGCAGGTCGTCGCCAAGAAATATGCCAAGGAGATCGGCAAGGATCTCGAAGAACACATGGTGCCGAAATTCTACCACGAAGCCCTCAAGGAATCGGCCCTGAAGGTGGTCAACGTGGTGGATGTCTCCGAGGTGAAGATCGAGGGCGACCAACCGCTGGCTTTTGAAGTGACCGTCGATGTCGAACCCGAATTCAAGCTACCGAAGTATTCCGACATCCCCGTGAAGGTCCAGAAACCCGAAGTGACCGACGCCCAGGTGCAGGAGCAGATCGACGCCATCCGCAACCAGTACGCCAACTACGAGGAAGCCGAGGGCAAGACTGTCGATCGCGGCGACATGGCCCAGATCACCTACCAGGCCACTGTGGACGGAACCCCCTTGCTGGAAGCCATTCCCGCAGCCAAGGGAATCGGCTCCGGCAGCGGATACTGGATTTCCGCCGACGAACACGCGTTCCTGCCGGGCATGGGAGAAGCCGTGATCGGCCTGAAGCAGGGCGACAAGAAGGACGTGGAAGTATCTTTCCCCGAAGGGTTTGTCGTCAAGGAACTGGCGAACGTCAAGGCGCTCTACTCCATCGAAGTCACCGGCGTGCGCGTACGCACGTTGCCGGAAGTCGACGAAACCTTCCTCGCCCGCCTCAAGGTCGATTCCGCCGAAACCCTGCGCGAACGCATCCGCGAACAGCTGCAGCAGCAGGCCGAAAACGCCTTGCTGGGCATGAAGCACGAGCAGATCGTCGCCTATTTGATCAAGAAGACCGAACTCGACGTCCCCGAAAGCGTGGTCCAGCAGCAGACGCGCAACACGATGTACGACATCGCCCAGCACCGCATGATGATGGGCCAGACCGAGCAGCAGATTGCCGAACAGCGCGACGAAATCCTCAAGGAAGCCCAGGAGCGCGCGCTGGAAAACGTCAAGCTGCGCTATATTGGCCTCGGAATTGCGAATGAACTAGGGTTCGAAGCCGGCGAAAACGAGATCGACGAAGAGATTGCCACCATGGCCGTCCGCCAGCGCAAGGATGCGCGCAGCCTCCGCCGGGAAATGGAAGAGAGCGGTGCGCTTGCGAGCGTGGGCGAGCAGATCCGCTTCAACAAGGCGCTGGACTACATGGTCGAAAACGCCAAGGTCAAGTAGGCGGTTCCTGCCCACCTTGAATTGTGGATTAAGGGGTTGATGGGAATGCCCGTCGCCCCGATGATGCGAGTTCCAACCCAAGCCCGAGAAGCCCCTATGAAGGAGAAAGCCCAAATGCTGGTACCGATCGTGGTTGAACAGACCGGACGCGGCGAGCGTTCGTACGACATCTATTCGCGTCTGCTCAAGGAGCGGATCATTTTCCTCGGCACCGAGATCGACGACATGGTCGCCAACCTGGTGATCGCCCAGTTGCTCTTCCTGCAAAGCGAGGATCCCGAAAAGGACATCAGCCTCTACATCAACTCGCCGGGCGGGGTGGTCACCGCCGGGCTGGCCATCTACGACACGATGCAATTCCTCAAGTGCGACATCACGACCTACTGCGTCGGCCAGGCCGCCAGCATGGGGGCCGTCCTGCTCGCCGCAGGGGCCAAGGGAAAGCGCTACGCCCTGCCAAACGCGCGCATCATGATCCACCAGCCGCTCGGCGGCGCGCAGGGCCAGGCGACGGACATCAACATCCAGGCCAAGGAAATCATGCGGATCAAGCATATCCTCAACGAAATCCTGGCCAACCACTCCGGGCGCAGCCTGGAGGATCTCGAACGCGATACCGATCGCGACAACTTCATGTCGGCCGTCCAGGCGGTTGAATACGGCCTCGTCGACGAAGTCGTTGCGCACGCGAAATAAAGGATACACACCCCCATGCCCGATAAGCACCATGCACCCGAATGCTCCTTTTGCGGCAAGCACGAAAAGGACGTCAAGCGGCTGATCGCCGGCCCCGGCGTCTTCATCTGCGATGAATGCGTCGGCCTGTGCGACGCCCTGCTCGGGCACCGCAACGCCACCCGCGAAAACGCCCCGACCACCTCGCGGGAGATCGGCGTGCTCAGCCCGCACGAACTCAAGCAGAAGCTCGACGAGTATGTGGTTGGCCAGGAGTTCGCCAAGAAGGTGCTCTCGGTGGCCGTCCACAACCACTACAAGCGCATGTTCGCGAAGCTCGACGACGATGGCGTCGAAATTGACAAGAGCAACGTCTTGCTCATCGGCCCGACGGGTAGCGGCAAGACGCTGCTGGCCAAGACGCTGGCGCGCACGCTGAACGTGCCCTACGCCATCACCGACGCCACCACGGTCACCGAGGCCGGCTATGTCGGCGAAGACGTCGAAAACATCCTGCTCCAGCTGATCCAGGCGGCCGACTTCGATGTCGAACGCGCCCAGCGCGGTATCATCTACATCGACGAAATCGACAAGATCGGCAAGAAGACCGACAACGTTTCGCTGACGCGCGACGTCTCGGGCGAAGGCGTCCAGCAGGCCCCGCTCAAGATCATCGAAGGAACCACCTCCCGCGTTCCGCCCAAGGGCGGGCGCAAGCATCCCCAGCAGGAATACATCGAAATCGACACCTCGAACATCCTCTTCATCTGCGGCGGCGCCTTCGTCGGCATCGAAGAGATCATCAAGCAGCGCGTCGACAAGAAATCCATCGGCTTCGGCAAGGCCACCAAGGAGGATATCTCCCCGAATTTCGTGTCGATGAACGTCGAGTCGGAAGACCTGTTGAAATTCGGGCTCATCCCCGAATTCATCGGGCGCCTGCCGGTCGTGACCAAGCTTGAGGAACTCACCGAGCCCGAGCTGGTGCGCATCCTGACCGAGCCAAAGAACGCCATCGTCAAGCAATACAAGAAGTTGCTGGCGATGGACGGCGTCGAACTCGAATTCGAGCCCGATGCGCTCAAATCGCTCGCAAAAATGGCCATCAAGCGCAAAACCGGCGCCCGCGGCCTGCGCGCCATCATCGAACACCTGATGCTCGACGTGATGTACGAAATCCCGATGCGCGACGACGTCACCCACTGCACCATCACGCGCGACATGGTCGAGCACGGGCTCCACCCGCTCGAAGGCCTCAAGTCCGTCGAACGAACCCCCGCGAAGAAGAAAAAGTCGGCCTAGCCGCCGACCCGCTTCACAGCGTAGCCGAGCGCCTGGAGTTCGGCTACGAGCAGGTCGCGGTGGTCGCCTTGGATTTCGATGACGTTGCCTTTGACCGTGCCGCCGGTACCGCAATTTTGCTTGAGCGCCCGGGCGAGATCCTTGATCCCTTCCGGATGGAGCGGAACGCCGGTGATGACGGAGACGCCCGCCCCCTTCCGGCCCTTGGTTTCCCGGCCAACGCGCACGATGCCATCGCCCTTCGGCGCGGCCTGCGGCTTCGGCTTTTCCGGCCGGATCCGCCCGGTTTCGGTCGAATAGACAATATCGAGGTCGTTGAAGGATTTCATGGTGCCTCCGCCATGCGCCTACTACTTCCGCAGCAAACGGACGCCGCCCTCTTCAACCGCGACGATCCGTTTCTTGTAGAGCGCGCCAATGGACTTCTTGTAGGTTTTCTTGCTGACGCCGAACAGGCTGTAGATTTCCCCCGGCGGCGTCTTGTCGGTAATCGGCAGGAAGCCCCCCTGCTCCTTCAGCTTCCGCAGGATGTCATCGGTGAGGTTGGTCACCTTTTCGTAGCCGGGCTTCTGGATGCAGAGGTCGATCCGCCCGTCGGGCCGCACCTGCTTGATGTAGCCCTTCAGGCGCTGGCCGCGCGCAAGCGGCTGGAACACCTCGTTGTGGAAAATCATGCCCCATCGCTCGTTGCCGATGATCGCCTTGTAGCCAAGGTCGGACTGCTGCCAGATCATCAGATCGACCTGCTCGCCCATCCGATAGGTTCTGCGCGACTCCTCGAGGCACTTGTCGAGCTTCGACGTCGCCGCGATGCGCCCGCTGGCGCGGTCAAAGTAGATATGCACCAAGTACGACTCCCCGGCGCGCATCTTGACGCGCTGCTCGCGGAACGGCACGAACAGGTCCTTCGGCATGCCCCAGTCGAGGAACGCGCCGATCGGAGTGATCTCCTTGACGCGCAACAGCGCGAACTCGCCGACCATGGCCACGGGCCGTTGCGTCGTGGCCGTCAGGCGGTCTTCCGAATCGAGCATCACGAACACGTCGAGGTGGTCGCCGGGTTTCATGCCGCTTTCGACATACCGCTTCGGCAACAGGATTTCGCCGAGGTCACCGCCGTCGAGCAGCAGCCCGAAATCGGACTGGCGCACGATCTCCAGCCGGTTCATCCTGCCGATCTCAACCATGCCGTCCGGTCCTTTCCCGGCGGCTATGGATGCGCTGCGGGCGCTGGCCGGCCGTGTGCTTGGGGCGGCCGTCGGATCCAACCGTCGTCTTGCCGCGCTGCTGGCGGACC
>JBGSLE010000477.1:0-4238 GCA_041740875.1 Pontiella sp.
GCGCGGCGCGAAGCCGCCCGATCCGCCGGCCAGCGTCCATCCGCCGGAGGCGTCCACCGCATCCGTCCACGCAAACCGGCCATCGTCGGAGGGATCGTTTTGTGCGCCGCCGGATCCCGCGCCCAGCAGCCGGGAAGGGGAAAGCCCCACCCGCTGCGCCCATTGGTTCCAGGCGGCGACCATGGTTGAGAGTTTTTCCGGCTGGCTGGCCGCAAGGTTGTCCAGCTCGGTCGGATCGCTCTGCAGGTCGTACAGCTCCGGCTCATGGGCGGCGACGCTTCTGTCCGACAGCGCGAAATTCTTGGTCACCATTTTCCAGCGCCCGTCGATCCACGCCCGGTTGGATTCATGCTCGAATCCGATTTGCCGTGCGAACGGTTCCCCGCCGTTGAAGGCCGGAACCAGGCTTTTCCCCTCCAGCGGCAGGACGGGATGCCCGTTGTGGCTTGAAGGGAATTTTGCACCGGCGGCATCCACCACCGTGCCCATGATGTCGATCACATGCCCCGACTGGTCGCTCCAGCGTCCGGGGTTTTTGATGCCAGCCGGCCAATGCACCACCAGCGGCGTGCGGATGCCGCCTTCATGGTTGAATTTCTTGTAGAGCCGGAACGGCGTGTTGGCGACGTTCGCCCAGCCGCCGCCCAGCCGCAACCGGTCGTTCGCCTCCGGCTGCCCCATGTTTTCCAGGCGCGACCCGGTCAGCGGATCGTTCCCGAAGGCGGAGCTGCCGAAGGTGCCTCCTTCCGAGGACGACCCGTTGTCCGACAGGATGAAGATGAGGGTGTTGTCGAGCAGGCCGGTCTGGCGCAGGCGTGTGACGATCCGGCCGACGGCGGCGTCCACGCGATCGACCATGGCCGTGTAGATGGCCATCCGGCGGGCCAGGTCCTCCCGGCGCTCGGCCGGCAGCGTTTCCCATTCCGGAACCGGCAGGTATTCCTTGCCGTTGCGCGTGTCGCCGAACGGCGTCATGCGGAAGCGCGCGTCGATCACGCCCATGTCCCGCATCCGGTCGTAGCGCTGGCGATGGACGGCGTCCCAGCCCTGCCGGTAGATATCCAGATAGGATTGCCCGCCCGGCGGCGCGGTTTCCACCGTCACCTTCGGCGCGCCAAGGTCGAAGTGCGGCGCGCGCGGGGTCAGGTACAGGAAGAACGGCGCATCGTCACCCTTGCCGATGTGGTGGTTGATGAAATCGATGCCGTAGTCCGCCAGGGCATCGCTCTGGTAGAAACCGTAGGGTTTGCCGCCGTAGTTGCGGGTGGCAATCTCGTTGTTTTCGGAGGTCAGCTTGTAGTCCTTGGCGTCCCAGTAGTCCGCGGAGTTGGCCGCGCCGCCCGAACCTAAGCCGAACACATGCTGGAAGCCGCGGCTCCACGGGAGCTGGTCCTTGGAGGTTCCCATATGCCATTTGCCAGCCATGTAGGTGCGGTAGCCCTGCGCGCGGAGCAGCTCCGCCAGGGTGATGTTGTTATCGGCCCGGAGGTTCGGAAGCTGGTGGTCGGGCTTGTCGGCCACCTGGTGCGAATAGTTTCCGGTCATGAGCGCCGCCCGCGTCGGGGAGCAGCGGGCCGTGTTGTAGAAGTTGCGGAAGCGGAGGCCGTTTGCCGCCAGGGCGTCGATGTTCGGCGTGCGCGCCTCGCCGCCGTAGCAGCCGAAGTCGGAATAGCCCATGTCGTCGAGCAGGACCACGACGATGTTCGGTTGCGCCGCCAAGGCGGCATGACCTGCCAGCAAGGCCAAGGCGGCCGTCAGGACACATCTGTTTTTCATGCTTCGTTCTCCGGGTGTTTCGTGTTCGAACCGGTCTTCCTACAAGCAGGTCCGGTAGTCTCTTGCCGCTACGGCCAGGCGGTTGGCGTCGTCGATGTCGATCGCGTTTTCGACCACATACTCGACGCCGCCGGGCAGGGTTTTCTCGCCGATCCGTTTTAAAAAGTCGTCGCGCTTGATGCGCATCCAGGTCAGCGGAATGTCGCCGGTAATGTTCCGGAGTTGGCCGATGGTCTCGATCGGTTCCGGCAAGTGGAGGTCGCTGCCGATCTGGATGGCGATGTTTTTCAGCTTCGCCACTTCCGGCAAGAGGCGGGTGTCCGGCGTGTGGTAGTGGACCAGGCCGTATCCGGCATGGTCGACCAGCCGTTGCAGATAGGGCAGGCCGAACTCCACCAGGATGTCGGTTGCGCAAGCCAGGTAATCGTCCAGGTTGAGGCTGATGCACCGGCTTGGCGTCCAGTCGACGCGGTCGCAGGTCCAGCCGCCCCTGTACGGTCCGATCTGTTCGGTCATGTAGTCGAAAAAACCGGCCGTGACGCCCACCATGCGATCGAAAAACCGGTGAACCAGCTCCGGTTCGTCGTACAGGTCCATGTAGGCGTTTTCATAGCCGCGCAGTTGCGTCAGCACATGCAATCCATCCTGCGACATGTAGGGCGAAAGAAGCAGTTGCCCGCCTCCGGTTTTTTTATAGGCCGCGATATGGGTGGCCATCTGTGCGAGCATGGGGTTGTGCCTGCGCTCCAGTTGCAAATCGAGCAATTCACCGATGCTCCCGACGCGGTCGGGGCAGTCGCTGCCAATGCGGCATATCTGCGAAAAATAGCGGATGTTGAAGCCCAGCGACGCCACCATCGAGGCATGGCCGAAATGGCGGTAGGGATCGACAAGCGGCAGATGGTCGTCGGCAATCTCCAGGAAATCGGCCATGCCGGCCCGCTCACCGCGGGCCAGCGTTTCCGCCGCCGGCAGGCCGTCGATCCATTCGCCGTAGGTCGGGAGGCCGATCGCCCGTTCCATGGCCGTCTGCGGCGAGACGGTTTGGTAGTTTTGCAGGCCGTGGACGCTCAGCAGGATTTCGTTGCGCATCGCCCCCGCGAAAAAACGGCGGCGGCGTTCGATGACTTGGTCCGTGTTGATTTTGCGGTCTCTCATGGTTTGCCGTTGGCGGATTGCTTGCGTCTCCCGCCACCTTGTTTTTCCACTTTTAGAATTGGTTTTGAATCAGGGCCTCGGCGAACCGTCGGCCAATCTCCAGCGTTCCGTCCGTATCAAAATGCGCCTGATTAGCCAACGAGGCTCCTTCCGTATCGACGTAAACGCAGCGCGGCATGCGGCTGGCAACCGCCTTTTGCGCGTCAACCACCTGCACCATGTTGGTTCCGCCGCCAAACTTTGTATTCACTCCCAACAGAACAGCCAGATTCGGTGCCGACAAATCCCGGCGCAACGACTCAAACATTCCATACAGTTTTTCTTCATACATGGCCGCCTTCTCGGGCTTCGAATCGTTTTCGCCCTGCACCCAGATCAGTGCACGCAGGCGAACCGCCATGCCCTCGGCCTCGGCGGCGGCCAGCGCCTGCCGGACTTCGTCGAGCAGCGCACGATAGCACGCCCCGTCTTTGCCCGCAGCCGCCGAATCCCAGTCGGTTCCGATGCCGGTTCCGCTGAAGGCGACCTTGATGATCGCCAGCGGGCTGGTTTGCTTGCTGGTCAAACGGCGGGCGAATCCGATTTCCGGCCCGAAACCTCCGCGCTCAAAACGAAAATTGCCGTATTGCCTGGGCTTGGTTTTATCCGGATCGGGCGTGCCGCGGGGCTGCGGTTGGAGATGTGTCCAGGTTCCACCTCCCGTTGAATCAAATTTATCCGGCGGAGGGTCGCCGCAGCGCCACCAGAACCGCACTTCCGTGTCCATAGGGTCGGGGGCAAGCGTTGCGGCATCGGCGTCAAATCCGACGGCATTGGATTGTCCCGCCACAAGTACCACATCAAAAACCTTACGGTCTTCGGCGCATGCCGAACGACCCGCCTGCATGCCGGTATTGCCCGGCAACGCGACGTGCCGGGGAAGCACCCTGTAGGTGAAGGTGTTGGTGTTGGCGGCGGCCGCAGCGGTCGCGCCCTTCTGCGCCAGGAAGCCGATCCGGATGCGATCATGCTCGGCCACCTCGAACGAGCCTTCCGAAACCACCTCGTAACGGCCGTCCTGGTCGTAATCGAATCCCAGCGCATAGCCATGGACGTGCGGGCCGTCCTTCCCGTTGTTGAAGGTCGGCGCCAGCGTGAGGTTGAGGGCATAGTGGATCGAATGGCCGGGCGCAGAGGCCGCCGTTTCGCCGTGGTTGTTATCCGCCGGTGACTGGCGCACCACCGAATACCGCTCCATCGGGCCGGGATAGGCCACCGTTGTGCTGGCTCCAATGGCATAGCCATCCTTGTTGAGGTTGCCCCCG
>JBGSLE010000478.1:0-4663 GCA_041740875.1 Pontiella sp.
GTGGATGCCCGCCACCGAAGACAAGAGCCCGCTCGCCCGCCACCAGCTGCGCCAGCAGCTCCAGGAGGCGATCGGCAAGCTCGAAGCCGAGGCCCGCCGCATCGAAGCCACCGTGCAAACGCTGCGCGGCGAAGAATCCGGCATCGCATCGGCCATCGACCACGGCCGCCAGCTGCTGGAGGAGTTCCGGCGCGAACTCGCGCTGCAGGAGGGCGAGCGCCAGGTGATCGTGCGCGAAACCAAATCGGCCCGCGAGCGGGTCGAAACCGTCTCCTTCGAATTCAACAACCTCGCCGAGCGGGAGAGCAAAGGCATGGAACTGCGCGCCCGGCTGGCCACGGAGTTGCAGGAAACGCGCGACCGCCAAGCCCTGATCCGTACGCAGATCGCCGAACAGACCAAGGCGCTCAACGAAATCGAGGAGCGGCGCTCCGATGCGCTGTCGGTCACCTCGGAGCACCGGATCGTCTATTCGCAACGGGTGCAGGCGCTCGACCACCTCAACAACCGCAAGCAGCCGATGGAGGCGCGCATCCAGGAGTTGCAGGAACTGATCGAGGAGCGTACCCGGGGTGTCGATTCCTACAACCGCCGCATCGAGGATCTGCGCGAAGCGATCGCAACCGAAACCGACCGTATCGATCCGCTGGAACAACGGTTGCAGGAAACCGCGCAAACCCTGGAGCAGGAGCGCGCCCGCCGCGAGGAGACGATCCGCATCCTCACCTCCGCCGAAAACCGCCTGCGCGGCCTGCGCGATGCGCTCGAAGGCGAACTGACCCGGAAATCCAGGTTCGAGGTGGAACGGGCCGAATACAAGATGCGCTACGACAACTCCATGGATCGCGTCACCGGTTCCTACCACATTACCAAGGAGGAGCTGAACGAGGCGGAGACGCCGCGCTGGGAAAACGATGAAATACCCGCGCGCGAAACCATTGAAACCCGCGTCGCCGAACTCCAGGCCAAGATCGAATCGATGGGGCCGGTCAACCTGGTCGCGATCGAGGAGCATGCCGAATACGAGGAGCGCCACGCCTTCCTCAACCAGCAGCAGGAAGACCTGCTCGCCGCCAAGCAACAGCTGCTCGACATGATCAAAACCATCAACGCCACCACCACCGAACTGTTCCTGGACACCTTCAACAAGGTGAACGCCAACTTCGAGGTCATGTTCGCCAAGCTCTTCGGCGGCGGGTCGGCCAAACTGGTGCTGACGGACGACGAGGACATCCTCGAAGCCGGCATCGAGATCATCGCCCGCCCGCCGGGCAAGAAGCTCCAGACCATTTCACTGCTCTCCGGCGGCGAACGCACCATGACGGCGGTGGCCCTGCTCTTTTCGCTCTTCAAGGTCAAGCCCAGCCCCTTCTGCGTCCTCGACGAGCTGGATGCCGCCCTCGACGATGCCAACATCAACCGCTTCGTCGAGGCGCTCAAGGACTTCCTGGTGCAATCGCAATTCGTCATCATCACCCACAGCCGCCAGACCATCGCCGCTGCCGACGTCATCTACGGCGTCACCATGCAGACCCGCGGCATCTCGAAGGTGGTCTCGATGAAATTCGCCGACTACCAGGCCAACGAAAAAATCATGCAGTAAATCTCAGCGGCACGGCGTAAGCTTTTGCTTCTTTGCCCGAACATAGGGTAAACAGATACGCATTACCGATTACGGGTCAATACCTATGGATTCTAAACGACAATTCGATTTCTGGTACGCGGTCAACAACACCGAGCTTATTACAAGTCCCACCAGCCGGCTGGAAACCTTCGGCGATACGGTGGTGAACTATTACCTGGTGTGCGAACTGATGGACAGCATCGACAAGGTGTGCGTCCGCGAAGGCCATCTCAAGGCGCTCAAGCCCGCCATCGTCACCCCCGAAGCCCTCGGGCAGATGGATGTGGGCAACATGGGCGAAGCGGCGCGCAACTATGCCGACTGGCTGGCCCGGCACGCCCGGGAGCTGCGCATCCTCCAGTACGGCTTCACCCTGCAAAAGCAGGAGCTGAAGGAATACGTTGTCAGCGACCACCTCGAAAACGTCCTCGACCGAGTGAAAAAGGAGGTCGCCGCTAAGGACGATCCGCTCAGCGCCGTGCTCGTCGGCGTAGACGAGCCTTGGCAGGTGTGCCTGATGAAGCTGATGGTCGATCTGGTGCAGCACTCCGCGCAGGGCAACATACAGGATATCCGGCAGCAGGTCTCCTCCATGCGTAAAAACCTCGCCAAGGGGATCGACCAAGCGTTCCTCGATGCCTCCCGCGACCCGTCCCTGATCCAGGGATTGGCCGAAATGCTCAAGCAAAACGACCTTTGGGACAAATACGAGGACCGCTTTTTCGCGCTGGTGAAGGCCTCGCGCAAATAGCAGATTTTTTTTATCGTGCCCGTTGACACCGCCGGGGGCGATCCGTATATTCCGGGCTTCCTTTTTGGGGGCGATTAGCTCAGTTGGTTAGAGCACTACCTTGACATGGTAGGGGTCGAAGGTTCGAGTCCTTTATCGCCCACCACTTCCTCTTGCGACCTTCGTTCCGTTTCCGACGTTTTTATTCGCCGAGCAGATCGGCCCGGCGCTCGGCGGTTCGCTTCACGGACTGGGCGTGCCGCCATTCGGCGATGCGGCCATGGTCGCCGCTCAAGAGGATTTCAGGCACCTTCATGCTGCGGAATTCGGGCGGGCGGGTGTAGTGCGGATACTCAAGCAAACCGGACGAAAAGGATTCGTCCTCCGTGGCTACCTCGCCCCCACCCAACACGCCCGGCCGCAGGCGGGCGACGGCGTCGATGACGACCATCGCGGGCAGCACGCCGTTGGTGAGGACATAGTCGCCGATGGAGATTTCCTGGTCGACCAAGGCTTCGCGGACGCGTTCGTCCACGCCTTCGTAGTGGCCGCAGACAAAAACTAAATGGTTGTACCCGTCCGCCAGCCGCCGCGCCTCCGCCTGCTTGAAGGGCGCGCCTTGGGGCGTCATGAGGATGACGTGGCTTTGCGCGGTCTTGACGGATTCGATGGCGGCGAACAGCGGCTCCGGCTTCATCACCATGCCCGCCCCGCCGCCGAAGGGGCGGTCGTCGGTGGTGTTGTGCTTGTCGGTGGTGAAATCGCGCAGGTTGATGGCGCGGAACTCGACCAATCCGGCGCGGGCCGCGCGCTTCATCATGCTTTCCTGCAAATAGCCTTCGAGCATCTGCGGAAAGATCGTGATGACGTCGATTTTGAGTGCTTCGCCCATACGTCGCTACCATCCGCCCAAAAGAAAAAAGAGCGGCCACCGGGCGCGCTCTTTGCAAACAAACCGATGGCGAGGGAAAACCCTAGTCCACCACTTCGAGCACGGCCTTGCGGCCCTGCTTGGCGGCCATGGAATTGAGGATCGTGCGCATGGCGCCGACCGTCTTGCCGCTTTTGCCAATGATTTTGCCTACGTCCTTGGCGTTGCAGCGCAGTTCGAAGATGACGGTCTTGTCGCCGTCCACTTCCGTGATCTGCACTTCGTTGGGTGCATCCACGAGAGCCTTTGCAATGTTTTCGAGTATCTGCTTCATTGCTAGGCGTCTTCTTCGGTCTCTGCTTCCGCCGCAACCGGAACGTCGGTTTCGGCCACTGCGCCGACCGATACCTGTTCAACCGGCAGCAGGCGCGCTTTTGCGATCAGGCTGGCGGCGGTTTCGGACGGCTGGGCACCGGTGGAGAGCCAATAGTCGGCCCGTCCAAGGTTCAGCGAAAAGTTGTTTCCTTCCTGCTTGGGATCGTACCAGCCGAGGGTCTCGATGAAGCGGCCGGTCGGGGCAAAGCGGGAATCCTGCACAATGACACGGTAGAATGCGGCGTTGCGGCTGCCCATCCTGCGAAGTCTAATCTTTACTGCCATATCGTATTTTCTCCGTAATAATCACCCGTTTCCATGGGTAAAGGGGCTACTTTGTAGTGGACTTCCCGATGTGTCGCAACCTTTTTTCCATCTTTTTGAACTGCTTCGACATCTTCCCCATCTGCTCGAACCGCTTGAGCAACTGGTTCACATCCGCCAGCTTGCGCCCGCAACCCGCCGCAATGCGTAGCCGGCGGCTGCGTTCGATTTTCTTCGGGTTGCGGCGCTCCCACGGCGTCATGCTCTGGATGATCGACTCGAACTTCTTCATCTCCAGCTCGGAGGCCTTGGCGATCGCCTCCTTCTGCTTGCCGTCGAGCTTCATGGCGTTGCCGGGCATCATGTCGAACAGGCTGCTCATCGATCCGAGCTTTTTCATCTGGCGGATCTGCGAGAGGAAATCCTCGAGGTCGAGCTGGCTCGACGCCAGCTTTTCCTGCATCTTCAGCGCCTCCTCGTGATCGACCACGGCATGCGCCTTTTCCACGAAACTGACGACGTCGCCCATGCCGAGGATGCGCGACGCCATGCGGTCGGGATAGAACGGCTCCAGGTCGTCCATCTTTTCGCCGCTGCCGGTCATCAGGACCGGGCATCCCGTCACGGCATGGACCGATAGGGCCGCCCCGCCGCGGGCATCGCCATCGAGCTTGGTGAGGATCATGCCGGTCAGCCCCACCGCGTCGCGGAAGGTTTCGGCCACGTTCACCGACTCTTGGCCAATGGCAGCGTCGAGCACCAGCACCGCGTTGCGCGGTTCGGTCTCGGCGCGGAACGC
>JBGSLE010000479.1:0-4065 GCA_041740875.1 Pontiella sp.
TGAGCAGTTCGGCGAGCCGCGTATCGGTCTGGGCCGGATCGGTGAACGCCGCGGCATCGACGAGCCGCCCGACCAAGGCGCGGGGATCGTCGATTTCGCCGAACGGCTGGAGCGCGGCCTCGGCGTGCGCCTGCTTTTCAAGCGTTTCCCGAATCGAGAGCACCAGTCCATTGATGAATCTTTCAGCTTGCGAGATTGCGCCGTTGAGCGAGCCGGTTTCCTGGTGGTTTTCGCGTTGCTCCTTTTCGCGTTTCGCCAGTGTCTTCTTCATCTCTGCAATCCGCGCTTCGAGCTCGTGCAGGCCGGCGCTCTCGATTTTCAGTCGGACGTCTTCGAGTTTTTCGTGGGCGCGGGCATGCTCCTCTTCGGCGATCATGCACTGTTCCTGGATGGCGGTTTCCCTGGTCGAAAGCAGGTGGCGGCCTTGCGCGGTGGCGGCGGTCTCCTGCGCGGCTGCGCGGAGCGGCTGGAAGTCGAGCGACGCCTTCAACGCCTGCACCTCCGCCAGCCGGTCCTCCTCCTTTTTGAGTTCGGCGAGGAGCTTCTTCCGTTCCGCTTCGTGGGTTTTCAGCTCGCCTTCCAGCGCCTTGACCTCTTGTTCAAGCTGTTTGCGCCGCGCTTCCGCCCCCAGCAACCGGACAGGGTTTCCGGTCGCTTTCTGCTGGCGGGCGCGGAAGCGGATAAATTCAAAACCGGCGCCCTTTTCCGTCAGGGGTCCCGATGCGGCGGCCATTTCCCGGTGCAGCGCGATGAGCGCAAACGGGTTCGAGGCGGCGACGTCGAACGCGTGGCGGATCCAGTCGGCCAGCCTATCGTTGGCATCGGGTTCCACGACGGCGAGCGTCTGGGCGGGGAATTGGGTAAAGAGCAGGCGGCGCACCGCCGCTTCGTCGGCGGGGGCGGTCAGCCATGTGCCCAACACCCCTTCGCCGATCAGTTGTTCGAGAACCGACAGCTCCTTGCGGCCGAGGGCGGGGTTGGGCTCCAGCCCGGCATAGAGCGGGGCGGCGTTGTACATTTTTTCGGCCAGCGCCCGCTTGGCGGCGGCAAACCCCTCGACGTGCGGTTCCGACTCGCCCTGTTTGCGTTTTTCGGCCAGCTGGTTTTCCAGGGAGAGGATCGTTTTCCCGGTCGACTCCTGCTGGCTTTGGAGGGCCTGTTTCCTGGCAAGGAGTTCCGAGAGCAATCCGTCGGCCTCGCGCTGGACGGCATATTCGTTCAGGGCGGCGAGCTGCTGTTCCGGGGCTTCGGCCGAGGACGCGGCATCCAGCGCGTTGAGCACCGGTAGCGCCGAAATCGGGAGTCCATTGGCCGCCCGGTGGACGGTGGTGAAGCGCTGGCGAATCTCCTTCACAAGCGCTTGGCGCTGCTTGCCGAGCTGCCGCTCCTGTTCGGCGAGCTGGCGGCGGAGGTTTTCCCAGTCGCGTTCGAGTTGCTTGAGCTGTTGCGCCGCCGTGCGCACCTTTAGGTCAAGCTCCTGCTCGCGGGCGACAAGGCCCTCCGCATCCTTGTGTTCGAATTCGTGGATGCGCTGGCGCAGCTCCGCGAGCACAAGTTCGGTTTTTTCGATTGTCCTCTCCAGCGCTTCGCGGCGCGCCTTTTCGGCGGCCATGCGTTCGGTGGTATCGGCATGTTGCGCCCAGAACTGCTTGAGCCGGAGCGAATGGCCGAGCCAGCGCAGGGCCGCCTGTTGGGCGCGAAGCTGGCCGACTTCGGTGCGCAGGCTGTCGAGATCGGAAAGGAAGGCCAGGCGGGCTTCCATGTTCTCGAGATCCTGTCGGCTGTTGTCGAGCGTTTTAAGGTGGTCGATCACCTTGTCGAACACATCGGAATCGGGCTCCTGGAGCAGTTCGCGGAAGAGCTGGTGGTAGTCCGCCGTGCGCGCGACGATTTCGCGGTAGGCCTTGCCGGTGGAGAGGAACTTGCAGACTTCGGCGTAGGTGGCGTCGTCGCCGAACAGGCGCAGCGCGAGGTCGTGGCAATAGCTACCGATCTGGCCGTAGTAGCCCTTCCCGTCGAGGGCGGCCTTCATTTCGCGCCGGTTGCGCGGCCGCTTTCCTTCCGGTTCCTCCATCAAGAACGGAACCTCCTCCATCGACCCCGGACGGATGATGCCCCAGCGCTGGATACTCTCTTCGAGGCTGCTGCACGAAAGGCCGATCGCCAGCGTCAGCGGCTTCCCGCGGGCATCGGCCAATTCGACGGCGGCATAGCTGACGCCCCCGGCGGGGTTGAGGCTGCCCGGGCCGGTGTTGTAGCGCATCACAATGCCTTGCACGCGCCGGCCGCTATCCTTGCGGCTGCCGGCCACGCGGGCGGCGGAGTTGAACTCCGTCGTTTCGCTGGAGGGGGCGATGACATAGTGGACGGCATCGAGCACGGTGGTCTTGCCGGAGCCGTTGTCGCCCAGCAGGAAAAGGTGCCCGCCGTTGTTCACGACCATGGTTTCGTCGGTGAAGTTGTGGAAATTGATGAGGCGGATTTTGCGGATCCGGAAGTGGTTTTTGGCAGGGGGCATGGCTAGGAATCCTCCTCTTCGTCCGCCGCGAACGCGGAGGGTTCTTCGGCCGGCGGGGGCGTTTCGATCGGGCGCGAAAGCCGCGAGACGTTGTAGTGGTAGAGCGCGGGCAGGGCTTCGTAGATTGTGTCCTCTTCGTCGATCAGCTCGTCCTTCGGCGGCTTGATCCTGGCGAGGAACCGGTGTTTTTCGAGTTGCGGCATGATGGGGCGGACAACCTTGGCGCGGACGGCCTCGGTGGTGTAGTCGGCGTTATTTTGCGGATAAAGTTCGCGGAAACGCTGCACGGTGTATTCGAGCAGCTCGCCGAATTTGAAGCGCAGGTTTTCGGTGTCGTCCACCGTGATGGATTCGACCTCGAGTTTGTGCTCGAAGAATTCGAGCAGCAGCATGAAGGCGATGCACTCGTCGCGGCGGGAAAAGCCGAAGAGCTCGCGGTTGGCCGGGGTGATGGCGGGATTGTGCCAAGCGGGCTTGTAGACGCGCGCGCACTTGGAATCGAGGAACAGCTCCCAGCCGAAATGGTCGGCGAAAAAGCGGGAAAATTCATGGTGGTGGCGGGAGAGGAAGCGGAAGGCGTCGTCGTGGTCCTGCGGATAGAAATAGGGGCTTTCAAGCAGGATGTTGAGGACGGCCTGGACGCGGTCCTTCTGCTTTTCGAGCAGGTCGGCCAGGGAGCGCGGGCGCTGGAATTCATCATTCATGCGGGTGTGCCTTCGTTGCTTTGGAAACCATCAGTTCTTCAAATTCAAGCCGCCGTTCTTCCACCTCGACGGCGGCCGCCCGGCCGGCGGGATCGAGCTTCAATTCCACCTTGGCGAGGTTGCGGCCGTTGCCGAGCAGTCCATGGCGGACGAGTTCCAGGATGGCAGCGAGGTCGCCGAAGCCGGAATAGGCTCCGGCGGAGAGGTCGGAGGGGAGGGCCGCATGGGTTTTCTCGACCCATTCGCGCAGTTGCTGGAGGCGGGTTTCGTTCATCGAACGCACCGGGCCGGCATCGCCCCGGGTCTTCGGCCGGAGGTAGCTGACGGGGGCGGCCTTGACGGTGTGCTGGTCGAAGCGGGGCTGGGGCGGTTCGGCCTTTTCGGCGGCGTCCCAGTAGTTCATGTCGGCCACCATGCGCGCGGGGGCGATCAGTTCGTTGATGAACCCGGCGCCGGTTTGTTCCGGCGGGAGCGCGGCGAGTTCGCGGATCCGGTCCTTCAGGTCCTCCATGCGGTGGCTTTTGCGTTCGAGTTCGCGCAAGTGGGTGTAGAGCTTGCGCCAGACGCTCTGGGCAGAGGCGCGCACGCGGGTGCAAAGCTGGTCGAGTTGCCCGCCGATCGAGTAGAAGCGCAGAAGCCTGTCAAGTTCCTGGCCGGCATCGGGCATCGGGCGGGAGCGCATCAGATGGGCCGATTGACGCAGCTCTTCGGCCAGGGTTTCCGCGCAAAGCGTCCAGCGGGGCTTGAGGCGCGGTGCGGCGAGGGTTTCGAGTTCCGGGACGATTTCGCGGCGCAAAACGCCGATGCGGGCCATGTAGTTTTCGAGGAAATGCTCCAGTTCGC
>JBGSLE010000480.1:0-4431 GCA_041740875.1 Pontiella sp.
TCGCGGCGCAAAACGCCAAGATCGGCGCCACGCAGGCCGAACTCTATCCGACCCTGTCGCTGCCCGGCAGCCTGACGCTGGAGACCTCGGACGGGGATTTGTTCAGCGGGGCGAACACCGCCTACGGCTTCGGCCCGCAACTGCGCTGGAACATCTTCAACGGGCGCCGCATCCGTAGCCAGGTCGATGCCGAAAAGGCCGCGACCAAGGCCGCCTTGCACAGCTATGAACAGACCATCCTGCTCGCGTTGGAAGAGGCCGAGAATTCCATGGCCGCCTACGCCAACGAACAGGTGCGCATCGCCGCGCTCGGCACGGCCGCCAGCTCGGCGCGCAAGTCGGTCGATCTGGTGACGGAACTCTACCGGTCCGGCCTGACCGACTTCCAGAACGTGCTCAACATGGAGCAGGCGTTGCTCGTCCAGCAGGACGAATTGGCGCGGAGCCAGGGGCTGGTCGGCGTCTACATGGTCGGCATCTACAAGGCCCTTGGCGGCGGTTGGGATGCGGCTGCCGTGCAATGAAGGCGGTCAAATCCATCTTCGCCGGTTTCCTCAAGGGGCGGTTCGGGTTGCTGCTCGCCACCGTGGCGCTGATGTTTTTTATCGGCCCGCTTATTCCCGCCGAACGGCAGGTACTTGACTTGGTCTTCGGGCTGGCCAGCCTGGCGGTGTTGCTGAGCTGCTTGCGGGCGATCAGCCCGTCGCGCCGGTTCCTGGTTTTCATGGTCGCGCTTTCGCTCGCCAATGTCGCGCTGGACGGTACCGGACTCTTCGACTATTTGGAGAGCGGCTACCTTATGACACTGCAGCTTGGCTTCCGGCTGTTGTATTTCATCTTGGTCTTCCTCAGCATCATGGGCTACGTGTTCGACGACGGCCCGGTGACCGGCGACAAGATCTGCGGCGTCGTTTCGGCCTATGTGCTCATGGGCTTGGCCTGGTCGGTGGCCTATGCGCTCTTCTACCACCTTGATCCGGCCTGCTTCAGCCTGTCGGAGACGATGCGCGCTTCCGGCGGGCCCGTCCATATGTGGGCGATCTACTACAGCTTCACGACGCTCACCACGGTCGGCTACGGCGACATTGTCCCGCAAACGGCAGCGGTCCAGTCCTACGCTATCCTCGAAGCGGCGTGCGGCCAGATCTTCCTCACCGTCATCGTCGCCCGCCTCGTCGCGCTGCAAATTACGCATCGCGGGGAATGCGGCGCGGCGTGATGCGATTCGGATGCGGACAACGTTTCCCTCGCTTCGCTTCGGGTAAACGAACCTACACCAGACAACGTTTCCCTCGCTTCGCTTCGGGTAAACGTTCCTACACAGGAAAGTCTAGGTTCGTTGTGCAGGGTTTTGCGTGCGCGTGTAGGACCGCTTAACCCCGCGCAGCGGGGAAAGCGGTGTTCAGTAGCGGATGGAAACGATCTCTCCCTGGAAAGGCCACTCGCCTGGCGTGCGAACCAACCCAGCCCTGACCGGGTTTTGAACCACGTAGTCCCACTTTTCGGAATAGCTTTCTCCGTGGCGGAGAAGGTGGTCGAAAAAACCCGGTTGCCAGTGGGGCAACGGTTGGCCGATTGCCGCGGACAAGGATCGCTTGAGCAACCGGACCGTGGTTCCCAGGGTGTGTTGGGGCGCCATGCGGATGAAGACATGGATGTGGTCGGGCATGATGACATAGCGGCCGATCGCGACGCCAAGCGGTTCGCTTTTGCGGGCGAAGGCGCACAGCTTGGCGTGGATGGCATGGGTGGCAAGCAGCGGTTGGCGGTCGAACGTGCAGAGTGTCACGAAATAGACCGGGGCGTCGTGGGATTGGAAGACGTGGCTGAGCCGGCGGGGTTTGCGCGGTTGTGGGTTCATGGACGCAGAATAAAATGCAGGATCGGGGGCGGCAACAACGTTTTCCTCGCTTCGCTTCGGGTAAACGTTCCTACACCAGACAACGTTTCCCTCGCTTCGCTTCGGGTAAACGTTCCTACACAGGAAAGTGCCGTTGTGTTGTGCTTGTAGGACCGCTTAACCCCGCGCAGAGGGGAAAGCGGTGGGTTCAGTTCGGCGCGTTTTTGGGCAGCGCCGCGGGATCGGCGGCGTCCATCCAGCGGCGCAGGGCGTGCCACCCGCCGAAGCCGGTGAGCGAATGGATGTAGCGGTAGCCGTCGCCATAGTCGGGGTCGTCGCAGTTTTCAATCCCGTGGAGTGGATCGGCGAGGTTGCGCCGCCGGCAGTATTCGGCGGCGGCCTGCTGGCTGATGCCTTCGTGTACCCAGAGCGGGGCCTGCTCCAGACGGGGGAAATGTTCGTTGACGAGGTCGTGCATCAGCTCGTGCATGGCGGCGACAAGGAAGACTTCGTCGCTGAGGTGGTCGACGATGTAGATTTTCTCGGCCGCGCCGGATTTTTCCTCCTTCCAGATGCCGAAGATGCGGCGCGTGGTGACCGTGAGCTGGCGGCTGTAGAGGCCGCGCACGGGCACGGGCGAGTCGGATTTGCGGAGGGATCCGGAAAGGCGCTGCATTTCGTCGCGGTCGACGAGCACCAGTTCCGGGACGGTGGCGAGCCGGAGTCCGGTCCAGGCCTCCAGCTGGCGCAAGGCCATTTCATAGTTCCGCTGCGCGAGTTCCTGCGTCTTGACCGCCCAGCGGTCGCAGGTGATGCAGATTTCGCGGCCGTCGGCCAGCCGGACGGGATAGGCCGCTGGCAGACCGCACGAAAAGCAGACCGGGCTCTCCTCGACGCAGCGGTCGCAGTAGCGGTGGCGCGTGATGGTGAACCCGTTGAGGATTGGCTGGCGGCAGATTTCGCAGGCGGGCAGGGTTTTTTCGAAGCAGGCGCTACCGCAATATTCCTTCCCGTTGGCAGAGACGTATTCGCCTTCGATGGCCCGTCGGCAACCGGCGCATTTGGGCCGCAGGGCATCGGCGCACTGTTCGGAGCAGCAGGATTTGCCGTCGTAGACCCAGTGGTTTTCCGGCAGTCGCCGGTTGCAGACCTCGCATGGCTGCGCCCCGGCCGAAGCCAGGGCGAGGACCGCCATGAAAGCTGCTAGAGAAAGGGGCGTTTTCACAACGCCGAATCTAAGGCCTCCCACGCCAAAAGCATACCGTTTTTTTATTCCAATGGGTAGAGCGCCAACGATAGAGTCTCCGCCATTCAACGGAAGCGGGGGACGGATGGATAGCGGAAACACGATGGTGATTTCGGTGATGGACCGGGATCGGCCGGGCATTGTGGCGGAAGTGACGGAGGGCATCGGGGCGCTGGGCGGAAACCTGGCGGATCTGCGCGAGTCGGTGCTGTGCGGCTATTTCACCATGATCCTCGTGGCGGGATTCCCGCCGGGCGTCACGGTCGGGCAGGCGCTGGCGGAAAAGACCTCGGCGCAGGTTTCCGTCGCGCCGCACGGCGGCGGAGGATCGGCCGTGGAAAACCTGGAGCACGCCTATGTGCTCTCCGCCGTCGGGCGCGACCGCGTCGGGCTGGTGGCGCAGATGTCGCGTTTCTGCTGCGACCGCGGGGTGAACATCCTCGACCTCGCCTCGCACGTCGAGGGCGACCAATACACGATGATGCTCCAGCTCGACCTCTCGAACGTGGCATCGATGGAGCGGTTCGAGGAGGACCTTACGGCGTTTGGCAAGAAATCCGGCCTGAAGCTGGCGTTCCAGCACAACGATATTTTCCGCGCCACCAACGAGATTTGACCAAACCCTTAACGCGAAGCCTTCCCTATGATCCGTTCCGACCAAATCCTTAAAACCGTCGCGATGATCCAGAAGGAAAACCTGGATGTGCGCGCGGTGACCATGGGCATCAGCCTGCTCGACTGCCGCACGGGCGACGCCGCCTCCACCGCGCGCAACATCGAGGACAAGATCCGCCAACTCGCCGGTTCGTTCGTGGAAACCTGCAACCGCATCGGGCGGAAGTATGGCGTGCCGGTGGTCAACAAGCGCATCTCGGTCACGCCCATGGCGCACATCGGCGCGGGCTTCTCGCGCGACGAATTCGTCCTGCTGGCCAAGGCGCTCGACCACGCGGCCGACGAGGTCGGCATCGATATCATCGGCGGCTATTCGGCCAACGTCGAAAAGGGCATTGGCCGGGGCGACATGAGCCTGATCGCCGCCGTGCCCGAAGCGCTGGCGACCACGCGCAAGGTCTGCTCCTCGATCAACGCCGGCTCGACCCGCCACGGACTGAACATGGATGCGGTGGCGTTGCTGGGGCGCACCGTCAAGGAGACTGCCGAGGCCAGCGCGGAGTCCGGCGGCTTCGGCGCGGCGAAATTCGTCGTCTTCGCCAACCAGCCCGGCGACAACCCCTTCATGGCCGGCGCGATCCACGGGCTGGGCGAGGCCGACGCGGTCATCAATGTCGGGGTCAGCGGCCCGGGGGTGATCGCTCGCGCGCTGGAGCGCAAGATTGCCGAA
>JBGSLE010000481.1:0-9454 GCA_041740875.1 Pontiella sp.
CGGGGCCACCGGTGATGACCATCACCTTCGAGCGCACGGCGGTTTCCAACGCCTTGCGCTGGGCGTTCGCCAGCTCGATGCCGCTTTTTTGCTGCACCCAGGCCAGCGCCTTGGGCAGGTCGATCGGCGGGCAGGGATGCCGGCCCTGCTTGAGCAGATGGATCCGCTTGGCGAGGTCGATCTCGGCGAAATAGAGCTTCGGCAGGTAGACCAGTTCGCGCCCCGCGCGGTCGGTGCGGAGCACGAGGCGCTTTTGCTCGATGGAATAATCGAGCGCCCGCTCGATGATCGCCAGATCGATCTCCAGCAGCTCCGCCGTGCGCGAAAGGAGGTCGCCGCGTACATAGGCGCAGTGGCCGTTGGCGGTGAGTTCGCCGAGCACATGCTCCAGCCCGGCGCGGGCGCGCAGGTCGGAATCCTTGGCGATGCCCAGCTTCATGGCGATCAGGTCGGCGATGAGGAAGCCGATGCCGCGCACGTCGCGGGCGAGGCAGTAGGGATCGCGCTGGACGAATTCGATCGCCTTTTCGCCGTAGATCTTGTGGATGCGGAAGGCGCGGGTGGTGCTGATGCCGTGGCTGAAGAGGAACGACATGATCTGCCGCACGCTCTTCTGCTCGTCCCACGCCTGCTTGATCCGTTCGCGGCGCAGCTTGCCGATGCCCTCGACCTTGAGCAGCTTGCCCGACGCGTTTTCGATGACGTCGAACACGTCGCGCCCGAATGCCTTGACCAGCCGGGCGGCGTATTCCTTACCGATGCCCTTGACCATCCCCGACGCAAGGTATTTTTCGATCCCCTCCAGCGTTTCGGGTTGCGACATGCGCATCCGCTCGGCCTTGAACTGGCGGCCGAAGCGCGGATCGGAAAGCCACTCGCCGTCGGCGGCGAGCCACTCGCCGGCATTGATCGTCGCCACGGTGCCAGTGACGGTGACGGGTTCCTTGTGGCCGCGCACCTTCACGCGCAAAACGCAAAAGCCGTTTTCCTCGTTGCGGAAAACGACCTTCTCAATCTGGCCGTCGAGCTTTTCCATCAATATTTCTTTTCGTATTCGCCCTGGCCGCGCTTTTCATAGGTCGTGAACCCGGCGTTCTTGGCGCGGTCGTGCAGGCCGCTTTTCGAGGAGCCGATGCGCGGGGCCGAAAGCACGCGGCGGACGGCGTGGCCGCATTCCGGGCACGCTTCGAGCGCGGCGGCCTCGATGGTTTCGACCTGTTCAAAACCGTTGCGGCAATGCGGGCAGGATTTCTTTTCTTCGACGGCTTGGTATTCCCGTATCGGCATGGCGGGTTCCTCGGTTAAAAAACGTGGTTGCGCAGGCGCAGCTCGGCCGGATGGGGGTTGAGGTAATACTGGTCGGCCAGATAGGGCTCGCGGTATTTGCGCACATAGTGGTTGATGATCGTGACGGGCACGATCAGCGGGACGAGGTCCGCGCGGTAGTGGTCGATCACCTCGCCCATCTCCGCCTTTTCGTCGGCGTCGAGCTGCTTCTTGAAATAGCCCGCCATGTGCTGCAGCACGTTCGCATGCTTGCGGACCGTCGCGCGCAGGCGCAGGGCCTCCATCATTTTGCCGTGGTAGTCGCGCTGGAGGTCGGGCAGCCTGCACCCCTTCATACCAGCCACCAGGCGGCCCAGCTCGCCATAATGCGGGATGCTGTGCGCCATCAGCAGATATTTGTGCCGCTCGTGGAACTTGACCAGCCCGTTGCGCGTGGAGTCGTTTGCCAGCATGGTGCGCCAGCGCTGGAGGGTGAAGACCTGCTCGATAAAGTTTTCCCGCAGCCCCGGATCGTTGAGCCGCCCTTCTTCCTCGACAGGCAGGTGCGGGAACCGGTCCATGAACGCCGCCGCAAACAGGCCGCGCCCCTTTTTCTCGGCCACGCCGCCGCCGACGGGATAGACCTTGACGCGCTCCATGCCGCTGCTCGGGGACCGGCTCTTGAAGATGAAGCCACAGAGGTTTTCCGTCTCCAGCTGGTCGATGCGGCCACGGCACCAGGCCTGCATCGGATCGGTCAAATCCTTGTGCGTCTGAACGGTGACGAGCCGCGGGTTGGCGGGATCGCCCTCCAGCCGCATCGCCTCGCGCGGCACGCCCAGACCCAGCTCGAACTCGGGGCAGACCGGCACAAAATCGAACCACTCGCCCAGCACGCCCGAAACATAGGTGTCGAGCTTGTGCTGCCCGTCGTACCGCACCTTTTCGCCCAGCAAACAGGCGCTGACCCCGATCTTGATCTTTTCCATCCATCCCTCCGCTTCCGGCGATGCCACGCCAATCCGCCCGCTTATAGCCGCGAACCCATCCAAAAACAACCACGCAGGTGACCCGACCGCAACGACGCCAAGAAAACCGGAGACCCTTTGCCTATATCCTGAAACCTATAATGGTTATCCCCCGCAATCGGTGCTTTCTACCAACCCATTCGGGCGAAGTATGCAAGGTAGAAAACGATCCAGCCCAGACCGAGGACGAACGCCCTGGTCTGGGCTGTTTTTGTTCCGAGAAGAAGATGGAGGGCATAGTGGGTGAATAAGGTTGTGGCCCAAAACCGAATAAGCCGGGTCGGGATCGCGATGAGGAAAAACAGGGTTGCGGGCAGGCCTGAACGGGCGGCTTGAACCGCATAGATTTTAAAGGGCACTCCTTTGGTTGGGGCGTGAAGGAGGGCGACCACCCCCTGGTTTCCAAGCTCGTTTCCGACCTGCGTGATCAGTGGCTGGCTGATACCCGGAATATTATCCAGAGCCTGAATTGCGGATTCAGGATGGAGGTGTCCCCAAGCATACATGAAACCGCCGCCCAGCAAGGCACCGCCCAGCGCGAAAACACAGGCGCGGATTCCTGTTGCCAGTTTTTCCCGTCCGGCAAAAGAGAGCCAGACATCCGGAACGACGAAAAACAACGTTGCTTCCGCGAATCCCCAAAACAGAGCTATTCGCTTTATTCCCACGTCGGAAAGTTCCCTTCCGTCGCCAATCTTTCCATTTCGGCATTGAGGGTTTTGAGGAACTGTTGGCGATTGCCCTGCCAGGTGAAGGAGTTGCCGATGAAGATGTCGCAAATGAACGGAACCAGCAACGCTTCCCCTTTTGGGAGCGATTTTCCAAGTCCGTGCATGAAGACGGGAATGACCGGCAGGTCGGGATACTTTTCGGCGAGGTGGGCAACCCCGCTTTTAAAGTTGGATAGCACTTCGGGTTGTCCGCGCGATCCTTCCGGAAAGATGATGAGGATGTTTCCCGCCTCCAATGCATTGAAGCATCCGTCGAGCGGATGGTGGCCCTCGGCAGATTTGGCAGGAGCGCGGCGGAGGGGAACGATTCCGATGATCTGTTGGGCGAACCACGCGAGGGGCTTGCTCTTCAGGAAATAATCCGCCGCAGCCACCGGGCGGGTGATGGCCAGCTGCTTGAGTGGCACCAGCGACATGAGCACCATTGTGTCCAAGTGGCTGTTGTGGTTGGCGACAATGACGGCCGGACCGTGGGAGGGCAGGTTTTCACGGCGCCGCACATTCAGGCCGAGGAACAGGTTCACTACAGGGCGAACCAGCAAGGCGAAGTATAGGGTGCGCAAGGGCGTGTTCATGTTAGCAGTAGTAGAAGAAGTAGATAAAATGGAAGAAGAGCGGTGCGGTGTAGGTCAGGCTGTCGATCCGGTCGAGAATACCCCCATGCCCCGGCAGCATGTTCCCGGTATCCTTGATCTGTAGATCGCGCTTCAATGCCGAAATGGTGACATCGCCGATGAAACCTCCGATGCCAATAATGGTGCCTGCCAACAGCGCCATCCGCCAGCCCATGGGGGTGAGCAACGGGCCGAGCAGCCCGCCGAGCAGTGTGGTGGTGACGACCCCGCCGATGAATCCGGCCCAGGTTTTATTCGGGCTTACCTTGGGCAGGATCTTTCGCCGTCCCATGCTCTTGCCCCAGATAAACTGGGCCACATCATTGAACTGGGTCAGGAAGACCAGATACAGAACGAGCCCCACGCCGGAACCCAGGGCATTGTGTTCGGGGAGCACCAACAGGAACGCCACGTGGCTTATGCTGAAAACCGTGGTCATCAGCCCCCAGTGAATAATGCTTATCCCGCGGAGAAAATCCTTGGTTTCGCCGATGATGATCATGCGCAGGGGTAGTAGGAGAAACGCATAGACGGGGATGAAGACGAGGAACATGCCGTACCTCCCCTGCGCCGCCCACACATACTGCAGGGGAATGCAGAGGTAGGCCCAGAACAGGACGCGGCGGTCGGCCCGGCGGGTGGGAATGATGGAAAAGTATTCTTTCAGCGCCAGAAAGCTAATCAGCCCGAAGAACGCCAGCGATGTCTTGCGCGACAATGCGATGGCCAGCGAGAAGATCGTGATCATGATCCACCACGATCGGACGCGCAGATAGAGTTCGCGGTAATCCTTTTCCTTCATGCGTGGACGGAGAACCCGAATCGAAAGACTGGCCGCAACCAGCAGGGCATAGAGTCCAGCCAGAAACCAAAGCACAAAAGCAGGGGTGTCGAATATCATCATGGCTAAGCCACCTCCGCCAAGGCGCGGCGCGAACGATTGACGATCGTGACGCACAAGAGAAGGGCCACGATGGCGAGCAGATAGGAGACCCAGTCTGCCGGCAAGAGACCAACGCCGCCGAAAAATCCGATGGCGCCAAACACAAACGCGCGGTCGCTCTTGCCCATGGGGCCGTCATAACGCCGCGCAGCGCCAATCTGAACGGCCAACACACCCGCCATTTCGCTGATAACGGCCAAGACAACGATCAGCACAACCAAGACCGGCGAGAATCCGAGAAACAGCGCAAGCGGAAGATAGAGCACCGCATCGGAAACCACGTCGCCGAGTTCGTTGAGGATCGCCCCGAGCGGGGACTTCATGTCGTGCTCCCGCGCCAGCATGCCATCGATGGCATTCAGCGCCATTCGGATGAACAGCACCAGCGGAAGCAACAGCAGAACGGTTCGCGATTCGCTACACCGAACCAGAACGGCTCCGGCTAGAAAAGAAAGCCAGGCTGCCGCAACCGTAACCTGATTCGCCGTTATGCCCTTGCCGGCAAGCTTCACCACCGACGATCGCAACAGATCCTGAAACCTTGGCTTCAGGTCATAGACAGATGCCATAGAAAGTTCCCCCATTTAGATCGGTAAACTGTAAATAGGCACCTCCGCCAATGCAACCGGCAACATCTGTAATATGGGTCCGCCACCGACTGGCACCGCTTTCCGCTGCGCGGTTAAGCGGTCCTACACCTCCGAATGGCACCGCTTCCCGCCGCGCAGTTCAGCGGTGTAGGACCGCCTACCCGCAGGAAGGCGGTGATCCCCCTCCCGCGGATACATGGGGCCGGTAAACATGACTTGCGAGCGTATCCCATCCGTGCTACGTTTTTGCCCGGAAATTGAGGTGACATTATGAGCAAGACAGCCATGGTTCGGGCTAGGCTGGAACCCGAGTTGAAGGACAACGCGGAGGGCGTATTCCACCGTTTGGGACTGAACGCCACACAGGCGATCACGCTGTTCTACCGGCAAGTTGAGCTGCGTGACGGGCTGCCCTTCGACGTCGTTGTGCCCACGGCCACGACCAAACGCACCTTCGAGGCGTCCGAAGCAGGACGCGACCTCGTCGTTTGCGAAGATGCAGACGACCTGTTCCAAAAGCTCGGGACCTGATGAACGCGGCAAACGAACACTATTCATGCCGGACTCATAAATGCCATCAGGCAACACGCAACATTAGCGAAATCATACAATAACATGTTATATAATTTAGAGAAATACTTTGGAACTAAGACAACTTAATTTGTTTTATGAGCGCACTAGCAGACATTCAGCGCTGGTGGATAATGCTATTGAAGCGTTGGCCAATAATGGTGGCACTGGGGCGCGCGGTGCAATTTTCACCCGTCTCGAAGTGGTTGAATTCATCCTAGACCTTGCTGGGTATACTGTAGATCAGCCTTTGCAAAGAAAACGAATACTGGAGCCATCATTTGGTGGCGGCGACTTTTTGCTCGCTGTTGTACGCAGGTTGCTGAAGGCATGGCGATCCTCGAACGGTATGGAAATGTCCGCATTAGACGATCTTGGCGGTGCCATCCGGGCTGTTGAATTACACCACAACACCTATAATTCAACGTATGAAGCAGTCGTAACCTTGCTCAAAAAGGAAGGGCTGACAGAAGAGACAGCAACCTCCCTTGCAAATCAATGGCTTCTTCGGGGTGATTTTCTGCTGGTTTTGTTGGATGGGCCATTCGACTTCGTAGTTGGCAACCCCCCCTATGTGCGCCAAGAGTTGATCCCCGCTCCCCTGCTCGCCGCATATCGCGCCTGTTACCGGACAATGTATGATCGGGCTGATCTTTATATCCCTTTTATTGAGAGATCGTTATCATTGCTCTCCACGAGGGGGTGTCTAGGCTTTATTTGTTCGGATCGCTGGATGAAAAACCGCTATGGCGGGCCGCTTCGCAGCCTTGTGGCAGATGGATTTCACCTAAAAATCTATGTCGATATGGTAGATACTCAGTCGTTTCATTCCAATGTGATCGCCTACCCGGCCATCACCATCATCAGCCGGGAAACTCCCGGCGCAACACGCATCGCCCATAGGCCATCCATTGACCGGGCCACGCTGGATATCTTGGCCGGATCGCTGCGGGCGCGAAACCTGCCGAAAGAAACCGGACCAGTCCGAGAACTGGCCAGAGTCACGAATGGATCAGAACCTTGGTTACTCGAAGCTTCGGATCAGATGGCACTGATTCGCCGTCTTGAAAAACAATTCCCTAGCTTGGAAGAGGTGGGCTGCACGGTGGGTATCGGCGTGGCGACCGGGGCGGACAAGGCCTATATCGGTGACTTTGACGAACTCGACGTGGAGCCGGATAGAAAGCTTCCGCTGGTTACTACGAAAGATACTCTGTCCGGCGAGGTGCACTGGTGCGGCAAAGGCGTTATCAATCCGTTTGCTGAAGCAGGGGGGCTTGTCAAACTGCAAGACTATCCGCGCTTGCGCCGTTACTTGGAGGCTCGTAGGGACGTTATCGCAGGCCGTCACTGTGCACAAAAAGTCCCAGAAAATTGGTATCGCACGATTGACCGGATTATTCCGGCGTTAGCCTCCCGTCCGAAACTTTTAATACCCGACATCAAGGGCGAGGCGCATATCGTTTATGAGGAAGGAAAACTGTATCCGCATCACAACCTTTACTACGTCACATCCGATGAGTGGGATTTGCGGGCGTTGCAGGCTGTGATGCTTTCCGCCGTCACCCGCCTATTCATAGCGACTTACTCAACCAAAATGCGCGGCGGATTCCTCCGGTTTCAGGCGCAATACTTACGTCGCATCCGTATCCCGCAATGGACTGATGTTTCGACCATGTTGCGAACCGAGCTGGCGGAAGCGGCAACAAAGAGAAATTTACAAGCCTGCAATCAAGCGGTATTTAAACTTTTTAACCTAAGCAACGAAGAACGAGCTTCCCTTGGAGGCAATGGAGAATAAATGGCCCTTGATCTAGTCGATTACGAACAAAAGGCCCGCGAGGCCGTAAAAGCCTTCTGGGGAAACCGGGAGGCTGCGAGATTAAAACAGATTGAGGCAGGGAAGGCTGACCAAGGCGAACGCGCCGGCGTTACCGTTGGCAAGAACATGGACGGATTCCTGGCTTTGGCGCTCGACATCGTGCGGGCCAATGGACTCGCTCATGCGGAGATTCATCAGAATAGGACAATGCTTACCCTGCCGGGCTACTTCAGGCCGACAAAGCTATGGGATCTTCTTGTCCTCTACAAGGGCGAGTTGATCGCGGCCATCGAGCTGAAGAGCCAGGTTGGTTCGTTCGGGAACAACTTCAACAATCGAACCGAGGAAGCGATTGGCACCGCGCACGATCTCTGGACAGCCTGCCGTGAAGAGGCATTTGGCAAGCAGCCGCGTCCTTTCGTTGGCTGGTTGATGATGGTTGAGGATGCCCAAAAATCAAGGTGTTCGGTCAGAGATGCATCACCGCACTTTCCGGTTTTCAAGGAATTCAAGGGCGCTTCGTATCTCACGCGGTATGACTTGCTCTGTCAGAAACTGGTAAAGGAACAGCTTTACACCACCGCAGCTCTTATCACGGCGCCCCGTAATGCAGCCGAAACTGGCGAGTTTTCTGAGATGTCGGCGATGACAGGACTCAGGACATTTGTTACGGCTCTGGCTGGGCACGTTGCCGCCGAGTCCGCCAGACTTAGGTGAAAATGCCGCGAACAAGCGCATCAACGCCGTCGAATGTTCCTCGCGATTTTTATCCAAGTTCATAGTCTGGATATGTTTATGCGATCCAAAAACGCACCGAAGATGTCCAGTCGTACGACAAAAAGATTCAACGCCCAAAAAACCGCAGATCAAATCGTTGACACCCCATGGTCGCCTTGAAACTATGCACCGCGTTGTTCGCCTTATGTCCCCGCATCTAGCGAAGTTTAGGCTCGATCAATGTCCCTGTTGGAAGGTCAAAAAAAATGAAAGACGAACAAACACCAGACGCAAAGCTACTTGATGAAATGCGCAAGCAGTTTTCCTATTCCATGTTCATTTTCATGCTCACAGTCGGTCTTGTAATTACAGTGGAACGAAATGCGATAGAAAACCTTACCGCAAGGAGCATTGCAACCACACTCATTGCATATTCAGTTCTTCAAACCAGTATTTGGATGAAGTTTTTAAATCAGTACAGAGTGCTAAAAAAAAGACTCAAATAAAAACTTCCAACTACCGGCTAAAGCTGCCACGGGACAAAGCGCGGGTTTTCGTTATTGCCGTGATAGCTCATCCGCAACCTTCCCACGACGTGGGAAAGTCGGAGAATCTACGGCGATCTGGAACATCCTGTGATCCGGTCTGAAATCTAAAAAGCCATGCCACGCCCATCAAGGCAGCAGCCACATATCCCCTATCCGAACGGGCCCAGCAGCTGGATTTCCCGGACCAGCTCAAAGCCGAACCGGGCGCGCACGGCGGCCACCATTTTTTCCGAGAGATCGAACACGTCCTGTGCCGTCGCGGCGGGATCGGCCACGATAATGTTGGCGTGTTTTTCGAACAGGCGCGCGCCGCCGACCCGCATCGATTTCGCGCCCGCCTCTTCGAGGAACCAGCCCGCCGCCTGCCGCCGCTCCGCCGCCGAGGTGGGCTCGACGTTGCGGAAGACGCTGCCGGCGCACGGCAGGGTTTTCCAATCGGGATGCTTCGCGCGGCGCAGCTCCAGGATGCGTTCGCGTTCCGCCCGCATGGTTGGAATATCCTCGGGCCCAAGCGCCAACTGCGCCTCCAGCACGACGGCCCCCGTCTGTTTGAGGGCCGACGAACGGTAATCAAACCCGAGTTCGATTGACGAAACCTCGCGGCGGGTTCCATCCCGTTCGAGCA
>JBGSLE010000482.1:0-5940 GCA_041740875.1 Pontiella sp.
CCTGCGGTGGAAGGCGCCGGACTCGTGGCGGCCGCCACACCCGAAGGCGCCATGCCGGGCATGGCGGTGGCCGACGCGGCGCAACTGACCGCGACGCTGGCCGCAATCGACTTGGACAACCGCACGGCCACCCTGCAGTTCGCGGATGGGTCGTCCAAAACCGTTCCGGTGCGGCCCGATGTGGATCTTTCCAAGCATAAGGCCGGTGAACAGATCGTGTTCCAGATGTCCGAGATGATCACCGTCGAAGTCATCAGGCCCTGAACGTTTTTTGCGTAGCGGCGGCAGGAAAACAAAGGATCCTTGCATGAAGAAGCGGGTTGCGTTGCTTGCGGTGGTGTCCCTCGCCCTCGGTGCAGGGGCCGAGGGCCAGGCAGGTTCCAGCCGTCCCAAGGTCGGCCTGGTGCTGGGCGGCGGCGGGGCGCTGGGCATTGCGCATGTCGGCGTGCTGCGGGTGCTCGAAGAGCAGCGCGTGCCGATCGACTACATTGCCGGAACCAGCATGGGCGCGATCATCGGTGGCCTCTACGCCAGCGGCCTGTCGCCCGACGAGATCGAGGAGTTCCTTGCCGGGCAGATCTGGAACGACGTGATGACCGACGCAACACCGCGGCGCGAACTCTTCTTCCGCCGCAAGCTCGAGGACCAGCGCTACCTGCTGGAAGTGGGCATGGGCCGCAAGGGGCTGAAGATGGGCACGGGCATGGCCGCCGGGCAAAAGTTCAACAACCTGCTCCAGCTCCAGGTGCAGCGCTCCGCCGCCATCACCGATTTCGACCAGCTGCCCATCCCCTACCGCGCCGTCGCCACCGACCTGGAAACCGGCAAGGCCTTTGTGCTCGACCACGGCAACCTCGCCCGCGCCATGCGCGCGAGCATGGCCGTTCCCGGCGCCTTCACGGCGGTGGAGATCGAAGGCCGCCTCTTCGTCGATGGCGGCATCGTCAACAACCTGCCGGTGGATGTGGTCAAGGCGATGGGCGCGGACATTGTCATCGCCGTGGATGTGGGTTCCGCCGCCGACAAGGCGGACCGCGAAAAGCTCCGGACCATGGTCGGGATCCTCAGCCGCACCTACGCCATCGCCCAACGTCCGGAGCAGATCGAGCAATTCAAGAAAGCCGATATCGGCCTGCAACCCGACCTGGAAGGTTTCACCGCCTCCCAGTTCAGCCGCGTGGCCGAGCTGGTTCCAAGGGGGGAAGCCGCCGCGCGCGAAAAGATACCGGAATTCCAGAAGCTGGCCGTCGGCGAGGAGGAATATGCCGCCTATTTCATAAGGCACCGGTTCCCCAACCCCGAACCGGTGCGCATCGAATCCGTCGCGGTTTCGGGCCAAAGCCGTGTCAATGAAAAATCGATCCGCGGCCGCATCAAGAGCCAGCCCGGCCAATCCTTCGAACCCGCGAAAATGCAGCTCGACCTGATGCGTATCTACGGCATCGGCGAATTCGAGCAGGTGCTCTACCGCCTGGAGCAGACGCAGGAGGGCGCCGGCGCCTTGCACTACGAGGTGACGGAAAAGCCGGCCGGGCCGCTCTACCTGAACGTCGGCCTCAACCTGCGCAGCGACTTCCGCAACGACTCGGACTGGAACCTGCTCATCAACCTCACGCGCCGCAGCATCAATAGCCTCGGCGCGGAATGGCGTAACGAAGCGGTCATCGGCAGCACGGAGGCCCTGCTCTCGGAGTTCTACCAGCCGCTGGACCATGGAGGCTACCTCTTCGTGGCCCCGGCCATCGACTACCGTTCCGAGAAACAGGACATCTACTTCGACAAGAATCTCATCGCCGAGTATGACGCCAAAACCGCCGAGGCCCGGCTCGATTTCGGCCTCCAGCTGCACTCCTACGCCGAACTGCGCGTCGGCCCGGTCGTCGGCAACGGCCAGTTCGACGTCCATACCGGCATCCCGGGCTTCCCCGAATTCGACGACGACTACATCGGCCCGGCCGCCAGCCTGATCGTCGACCGCCAAGACCGGACCTACTTTCCGCGCCAAGGCTACTATTTTGAGGTGCAGGGCATCTTTCCGAACACCGACTATGGCGGCGACGTCTCCTACGAGCGGCTCGAAGGCAAATTCCGCGCGATCCACTCCGCCGGCGACCACACCTTCCAGTTCGGCCTGGAAGGCGGCAGCGCCCTCGGCAGCGAACTGCCGCCCTACGCGGATTTTTTGCTGGGCGGACCCGATAGCTTCGCCGGGCTGGCGCAAAACCAGTTCCGCGGCTCGACTATCGGCACCGCCTCCATCGGCTACCGCTACCGGCTCAAGGAGCTACCGCCGCAGCTCGGCCGCGGCATCTATACGATCACGCGCTACGACACCGGCAACGTGTGGGACGAAACCGGCGTCGATTTCGACGACATCCGCCACGGGTTGGCCGTCGGCATCGGCGCCGACACGGAGTTCGGCCCGCTCTACTTCACCTACGGCGTGGCCGACGGCGGCTACGCGCGGTTTTACTTTTCGCTCGGCAGCGACTTCTAGGGAACGGATCTGCCCTTGCCACGCCTCGCACAAATGCTTATTTTCACCGATCAAAACGACAAAGAAACCATAACATCGAAAGGGTCTCCACATGGATGCCAGAAAATCGAACACGATCAGGATCGGGGCCGGAGTGGCCATCGTTGCGGTAGTCGTCTATTCCGCCTTTTTCATCGACTGGAAAAAAGAGCCCGCCGAAGCGGCGGTTCCGGTCCGCCCGTTGAAGATCCTCACGGTGGGCGAGTCGCTCTCCAACCCGATCCGCAAGTATCCGGGCAAGGTTTCCGCCCTCGACCGGGTCTCGCTGGCGTTCCAGGTGGACGGCCCGCTGATCGAGCTGCCGGTTATCAAGGGACAGGCCATCAAGCAGGGCGACCTGCTGGCGCGGCTCGACCCGCGCGATTTCCAGAACCGGCTCGACTCGGCCAAGGCGGCGCACGACCAGACCGCCACCCAGCTCGAACGGATCCGCAAGGCCTCCGTTAGCGGCGCGGTTTCCCAGGCCGACCTGACCAACGCGCAGGCCGAATTCGACCGGGCCGACGCCCAGATGCGGCTTGCGCAAAAGGCGCTGGAGGACACCAGCATGCTCTCGCCGTTCGACGGCTACATCGGCGACATCTTCGTGGACAACTTCCAGAATGTCCGGGCCAAGGAGGACATCCTCACTGTCCAGAAGATCGAGGAGGTGCTGGTCGAGGTCAACGTGCCCGAGGAACGCATCCTGCGCGCCCGGCGGGAAGACACCAAGCCCCGTTTTGTTGCGCTGTTCGATTCGCTGCCGACCCGCGAGTTTGACGTGAAGCTGCATGAGTTCACGACCGAGGCCGATCCGCTGACGCAAACCTACAAGGTCACCTTCTCGATGCCGAAGCCGGAGGATGCCAACATCCTGTCGGGCATGACGGCGACGATCGTGGAATACCCCGCTGCCGAGACCCTTGTGGACGGACCGATGCTGGTGCCCGTCGATGCCGTGCCTGTCGATGAGCAGGGAACCTATTTTGTCTGGAAACTGGCTGCGGCCGAAAACGGAACCTATGCCGCCCACCGCCAGCCGGTGGCCGTCGGGACGATGGAAGGCGATTCGATCCAGATCACCAAGGGACTCGCGAAGGGCGACAAGATCGCCGCCAGCGGGATCCACATGATCCTGGAAGGCCAGCAGGTGCGTGAATTCGTTCCGAAGAGCGCGGAGTCGAAATAATGAACATCGCCAAGCTTTCCATCGAGAAAAAGACGATCTCCTTCGTCTTGACGGCGCTGATCTGCCTTGGAGGCGTGCTCTCCTACCAGAAGATGGGCCGCCTCGAAGATCCCGCCTTCACCATCAAATCGGCGAAGGTGAACACCTTCTATCCCGGCGCCACCGCCATGGAGGTGGCGGAGGAGGTCACCGACGAAATCGAAACGGCCATCCAGAAGCTGGGCAGCGTCGACTACGTCAAAAGCCTGTCGATGCCGGGCTTCTCCAGCATCCATGTCGAGCTGAAGGCCGAAACGCCCAAGGAAGAGATTCCCCAGGTATGGGATGAACTGCGCCGCAAGGTCGGCGATATGCAGGACAAGCTGCCGGCGGGCACCTCCACTTCGGTCGTGAACGACGACTATGGCGACGTCTATGGCATCTTCTACGCGCTCCACGGCGACGGCTATTCGTACGCCGAACTCAAGGAGCACGCCGACATGCTGCGCCGCGAACTGCTGCTGGTGCAGGATGTGGCCGACGTCACCCTGTTCGGCACCCAGCAGGAGGTGGTCTATGTCGAAATCTCCCGCGCACGCATCGCCCAGCTCGGCTTGTCTCCCGACGCGATCATGGCCTCGCTCTCCGGCCAGAACATGGTCGCGCCAGCCGGCAACATCGAAGTGGGCAGCCAATACATCCGGATCGAGCCGACCGGCGAACTGAAGACCGTCCAGGAGATCGGCGACATCCTGATCCTCCAGCCCGAAGGGGGCTCGCGGCTCTACCTGCGCGACATCGCCACCATCCGCCGGGGCTACAAGGAACCGGCCACCGCGTTCGTCTACTTCAATGGCAAGCCCGCCATCGGAATCGGCATCGCCACGGTCGATGGCGGCAACGTCGTCACCATGGGCAAGGCCGTCGATGTCCGCCTGGCGGAATTGCTCGAACAGACCCCGGTCGGAATGGAACTCGGCACGATCTCGCACCAGGCCGACTCCGTGGTCGCCTCCATCAACGGTTTCGTGGTCAGCCTGCTCGAAGCCATCTTGATCGTGGTGGGCGTGCTCATCTTCGCGATGGGCCTGCGCAGCGGCGTACTGATCGGCTGGATCCTGCTCCTGACCATTTTCGCCACCTTCATCGTGATGAAGTCGAACGGCGTCGTGCTCGAACGCATCAGCCTCGGCGCGCTGATCATCGCACTGGGCATGCTGGTCGACAACGCCATCGTGGTGGTCGAGGGCATCATCGTCAACAGCCAGAAGGGGATGAGCAAGACCGAGGCCGCCAGCTCGATCGTCCAGCAGACGATCTGGCCGTTGCTCGGCGCCACGATCGTCGCGGTACTGGCCTTTGCCGCCATCGGAACCTCCACGCATTCGAGCGGGGAATACTGCCGCTCGCTCTACCAGGTCATGCTCTATTCGCTGATGCTGAGCTGGGTGACGGCGATCACGCTGACCCCGCTCTTCGGCGTCCTTTTCCTGAAGGTCAAGCCGCAGGTCGCCGGCCAGGAGGAAGACCCCTACAAAGGCGCCCTCTTCCAAGGCTACCGGAAGCTGCTGGTCTTCTGCCTGCGCCACCGGATCGCCACCGTCGGCATCCTCGTGGTCCTGCTCGTCCTCGCGGGTATCGGTTTCGGCCATGTGGACAAGAGCTTCTTCCCCGACTCCACCCGCCCGCAGTTCATGGTGCATTATTGGATGCCGCAAGGCACCCAGATCGCCGTGACCGAAAAGGCCGCCCAGGAGATTTCCGACAAGCTGCGGGATAAGTTCGACGGCATCACGGACGTCGCGGCCACGGTGGGCCAAGGAGCCCTGCGCTTCCTGCTGACCTACACGCCGGAAGAGCCGAACTCAGCCTATGCCCTGCTGATGGTCTCGGTGGAAGACTACAAGTCGATTTCAGGCCTCATGGTGGAGATCGAGGAATACCTGAAATCCGAATATCCCGACGCGCAGGCCTATTGCCGCCGCTTCGTCCTCGGACCCGGCGACGCCTTCAAGATCCAGGCCCGCCTGCGCGGCCCCGATCCAGCCGTGCTGCGCTCGCTCTCCCTCCAGGTCGAACAGGCCATGCGGGCCAATCCCAACGTCAAGGACATCAGCACCGACTGGCGCCAGCGGGTTCCGCTCATCCGCTCCGTCGTGGCCGAGACGCAGGCGCGCTATGGCCTGGTGGCAGACGCCGGTGCGGAGCTGCCGACGGTGGCACATGGTTTCACGCACTTTGCGTTGACACTGCATCC
>JBGSLE010000483.1:0-1551 GCA_041740875.1 Pontiella sp.
TCCAGCTCGTCGGCCCACGCGCCGGGATGCTCCATGTACGGGATGCCGTCCATCGCGCCGTTCTCCAGGTCGAGCTGGTGCGCGCATTCGTGGTAAACCACGTTCAGGCCCACCGCGCGGCGGCGTTCGACAATGTCGCGCCACGAGAGGATGATGGTGCCGCACTCCCACGATTCGCCCAGCCGGGAGCCGCCGCCGTCCTCGTCCTCCTCGCCGAAAAGCCCCTTGGTGTCGGGGACGAACGAGCGTGGATAGACCAGCACCGTCGCGAGCATGGGATAGACCGGGCCGTCGCGCCCGGCGAGCATCAGGCAGGCGTGGGCGGCGACCGTGATGCGGATTTCGTCGGTCACTTCCAGGCCGGCGCACCCCTCGAAGCGCTTGCGGGCAAGGAATTCCTGTACGTGGCGCTCCAGCCGTCCGGCCTGTTCCTCCGTCAAATGGGGATAGGCCGGGAGGTTGCGCGCCAAGAGCGCCCGCCACGCCGCCGGAAGAGGCGCCGCTGCCGGACGGGGCCTGAAAAGCCGGAACAGCTTCCCGAAGGGGAGGGGTTTCATGGATTGCGTTTAGCCAGATGGCGCGGGCCAATGCAAGCGGGAATCGCCCACGGCCCGGCAATCAAGGGGAAACCGCCTATTGACACGGGGGCGGTATCGCGTATTTTTCCAAGCCTTGTAAATCAAAGGACTTCAACCATGGGAAAAAAGAAAACCGACGACAAGGATCTCAAGGACGCGGCCGCCAAGGCCGAAGAGGAACTGGCCGACCAGCTTGCCGCCGAATCCGACGAGCTTCCCGACACCGAAATCATCGAAGAAGAGGCCGCACCCCCGGCGCAGCAGCAACAGGAAGAGGAGTCGTTGCGCGATCAGTTCATCCGGTTGCAGGCCGACTTCGCGAACTTCCGCAACCGCACCCAGCGCGAGCGGCTGGAGCTTTACCAGCGCGCCAACGAGGATCTCTTCCTCGAAATCCTGCCGGTGCTCGACCACTACGAAATGGGCCTGCAGACCGCCGAACAGCACCACGCCGACAAGGCGGTGGTTGACGGCTTCAAGATGGTGTACGACCAGTTCCAGGGCGTCCTGAAAAAATTCAACCTGGTTGCGATCGAGGCGGTGGGCCAGTCGTTCGACCCGCACAAGCACGAGGCGCTCACGCACATGCCTTCGGAGGAATTCCCCGCCGAAACCTGCTCCATCCAGATCCGCCGCGGCTACCTCTTTGGCGACAAACTCCTGCGCGCCGCGCAGGTGGTTGTCTCCTCGGGACCGGCGCAAGGCCAGAACGGAGCCGAAGGCTAATATGGCGACTAAACGTGACTACTATGAAATCCTCGGGGTGCCGAAAACCGCCTCGGCGGACGAGATCAAGAAGGCCTACCGCAAGGTGGCCATGCAGTACCATCCCGACCGCAACCCCGGAAACCACGAGGCCGAGGAAAAATTCAAGGAGGCCTCCGAGGCCTACGAAGTGCTGGGCGACGCTGATAAAAAGGCGCGCTACGACCAGTTCGGCCACCAGGCCTTCGCGCCGGGCGGCGGCGGATTT
>JBGSLE010000484.1:0-3306 GCA_041740875.1 Pontiella sp.
GGCCATCGATCGGCCGGAGCCTGGCGGTGGCGTATTCGAGCAGGCCGTGCTCGTGCGCGGCGATCGCGCCGAGACCGATCTTCTGGACATATTCGATGGCCGCGCCCAGGCCGATGGCGCCGGCAATATTCGGGGTGCCCGCCTCGAATTTGTAGGGCAGCGTGTTGTAGGTGGTTTTTTCGAAGGTGACGGAGAGGATCATGTCGCCGCCGCCTTGGTAGGGCGGCATTTCCTTAAGCAGCTTTTCCTTGCCGTAGAGGACGCCGATGCCGGTCGGGCCGTAGATCTTATGCCCGGAAAAGGCGTAGAAATCGGCGTCGAGCTTCTGGACATCGACGGGCATGTGCGGAATGGCCTGGGCCCCGTCCACCAGCACCGGAACCCCCTTTGCATGCGCCATGGCAATGATGTGCTGCACCGGGTTGACCGTTCCAAGCGCGTTCGAAACCTGCGTGACGGCCACCATGCGCGTCTTGTCGGATAGCAGCTCGGAAAAACGGTCCAGCTCCAGTTCGCCCTTGTCGGAGATCGGCACCACCTTGAGTTCGGCGCCGGTCTGCTCGCAGACGATCTGCCACGGGACAATGTTGGAATGGTGCTCCATGTGGGTGATCAGCACCTCGTCGCCTTTTTGCAGGCGCGGGCGGGCGAAGCTTTGGGCCACGAGATTGATCGAACCCGTGGTTCCACCGGTGAAGACCACTTCGTGGACGCAGTCGGCGTGTATGAACCCGCGCACGGCGACGCGTGCGTTTTCGTAGGCCTTGGTGGCGTCCTGGCTGAGTTGGTGGACGCCGCGGTGTATGTTGGCGTAGCCCGATTCGTATAATTCCTTGACCGCGTTGATCACCTGCACGGGATGCTGGCTGGAGGCGGCGTTGTCGAGGTAGACCAATGGTTTTCCGTGAATCCTTTTTTGCAGGATCGGGAAATCGCGCCGGATCGATTCGACGTCGTACTGGGCGGTATTGATCATGCGGAAACCCCGTCGAGCCAGGCATGGACGAGCTGCTCGGCATGGCGCTTGACCGCCGGGCATTCCACGGAGTCGAGCACCTCGTTGGCGAAGGCGAAGGTGAGCATGGACTGGCCCTGCTCGCGGCTGATGCCGCGCGTTTGCAGGTAGTAGAGCGCCTGCAGGTCGAGCTGGCCCACGGTCGCGCCGTGGGTGCATTTCACGTCGTCGGCATAGATTTCGAGCTGCGGCAGGGAGTTGACCTTGGCGGCGCGGGAGAGCAGCAGGTTTTTGTTGCTCTGGATCGCGTCGGTCTTCTGGGCGCCCTTTTGGACGAGGATGCGGCCGCAAAAAACGGCGCGGGCCTTTTCGTCGAGGATGCCCTTGTAGAGTTCGTGGCTGTTGCAGTTCGGCATGGCGTGGTCCATGAAAAGATGCGTGTCGAAATGCTGCTTGCCGCGCAGGAGGTAGAGCCCGTTGCAGACGGCCTCGCCGCCCGCGCCCGCCAGCTTGCCACGAATGTCGTTGCGGCCAAGCGCGGCGCCCAGCGTCAGCGCAAGGGTGTTGAAGCGCGATCCCGCGCCCAAAAGAACCTCGAGCGTTTGGAAGTGGTAGGCCGCTGCGCTTTCGCGCTGGATTTTAAAATGGGCAACGCTGGCTTGGTCGGCGATGAACAGTTCGGTAACGGCGTTCGACCAATAGGCGGCATCGGCCTGGCCGATGTATTCCTCCACGAAGGTGGCCTTCGCGCCCTTCCCCACCGAAACAAAATTACGCACATGCATCGCCGTGCCATCGAGGTCGGACAGGTAGACCAAATGGATGGGCGTTTGCAGCTCCACGCCATCTAGGATTTCAATGAAGGCGCCGTCGGAAAAATAGGCCGTGTTGGCCGCGACAAACGCGCTTTGTTCGCTGGCCAAGGTGCCGAGGCGGTCGTCGGCCAAATCCATGACCGACCCGATGCAGACGCCTTTTGGCGGATCGCCGAAGGTCGATTTTTCGCGCGAGAGGCGGCCGTTTTCAAACACGATGCAAATGTCGCCGAGCGGCTCGAAACCGATAGCGGCCTTTTTCCACTCGTTGGAAAAGGTGCCCTTCGCCACCGGGGAAACATCCGTGAAGCGCCACAGCTCCTCGCGGGTGGTGGGGAATCCGTTTGCCTTGAAACGGGCATCGGCCTTTTCGCGTAGTTGCTTCAGTTCCATGGCTAGGGACCCTCTTCGCCGGCCCAGACCGCGTAGCCTTCTTTTTCCAGTTCGAGCGCCAGTTCATTGCCGCCGGATTTGACGATTTGGCCATGCACGAGCACATGCACAAAATCGGGAACAATATAGTCGAGCAACCGCTGGTAGTGGGTGATCACCAAAAAACCGCGCTCCGGGCTGCGCAGCGCGTTCACGCCGTCGGCCACGACCTTCAGCGCGTCGATGTCCAGGCCCGAATCGGTTTCGTCGAGGATGCCGAGCCGGGGTTCGAGCATCGCCATCTGGAAGATTTCGTTGCGCTTTTTTTCCCCGCCGGAAAAGCCGGAGTTGACGGACCGGGCCAGCAGGTCGTCGCGGAAGGCAACCACCTTTTTCTTTTCATCCACCAGCTGGAGGAAATCCATGGCGTCAAGCTGCTCCACGCCGCGCGACTTGCGCACGGCGTTGACCGCCGCCTTGAGGAAATACATGTTGCTGATGCCGGGGATTTCGACCGGATACTGGAAGGCGAGGAACATGCCGGCGCAGGCCCGCTCGTGCGCGGCCAGTCCGTCGATGTCCTGGCCGTCGAACAGGATTTCGCCGGCGGTTTTTTCGTAGGCCTCGTTGCCAGCCAGCACGTTCGAAAGCGTGCTCTTGCCCGATCCGTTCGGCCCCATGATCGCATGCACCTCGCCGGGGTTGATCACCAGGTTGATGCCCTTGAGGATCGGCTTGCCCGCGACGCTCGCATGAAGATTCTTGATATCCAGCAGTGCCATTTTTTTCTCCCGTTCCAAATTCCCTATCCGACCGATCCTTCGAGGCTGATGCCGAGCAGCTTTTGCGCTTCGACGGCGAACTCCATCGGCAGCTCCTTGAAGACCTGCTTGCAGAAGCCGTTGACGATCAGGTTGACCGCCTCTTCGGTTTCGAGGCCGCGCTGGTTGCAGTAAAAGATCTGGTCTTCGCCGATTTTCGTGGTGGTCGCTTCGTGCTCCACTTGGGCCGTCGGGTTGTTGACCTCGATGTACGGAAAGGTGTGCGCGCCGCAGCGGTCGCCGATGAGGATCGAGTCGCACTGCGTGAAGTTGTGGGCATGCGAGGCGCTCTTCTGCATCTCGACCAGCCCGCGGTAGGTGTTGTGGCCCTGGCCGGCGCTGA
>JBGSLE010000485.1:0-21918 GCA_041740875.1 Pontiella sp.
GGGCGGCGAGTTGCGCACGCAGCATGGCTTCGGAGACGCTTTCGGTGGCTTGGACGCCAAGGGTGTTTTGCGCGGTGAGGGCGGTGATGACCGAGCAGCCATGCACGCCGAAGGCGGCCATCGTCTTGAGGTCGGCCTGGATGCCCGCGCCGCCGCCGGAATCAGAGCCCGCGATGGTCCAGACAGTTGGCGTTTTGACTTTTGAGGGCTGATTTTTGATTGAGGGGATTCCGGTTTCGAGGGGTTTTCCGAGAGCCGATGGGAGCGGGGCATGCTTCCGGGTAAGAATCAAAATTCAACCATCAACGCTCTTCACCGGTTTCCTCGGGGAAGTGGTAGATGGTTTCGCCCTTGCGGGCGTAGCCGACCTCGTGGGCGACTTTTTCGACGAAGGCGGGGTCGGACATGAAGCGGCGCTGTTTTTCGCGCAGCTCCTTTTCGGCGGCGATGGTGACCTCGATCCGCTGTTGCAGCACGTCGTTCCGCTCCTGGTAGGCCTGCAGCTGTTTGACCTTCGGGGTAAACGCCAGCACCATCCCGATGGCGGCCATGACGACGATGGCGACCAGCACGATGCGGTTGATCAGGTTCCAGTATTTTTCGGTCTGCTGCATGGCTACGTGATGCGTGATTGGTGGACTGGTTATGGAATATAGCGCGAATCCGGGGGGCAACAAGCCCGGCGAAAACAAAAAAAGGCGGCCCGGAGGCCGCCTTTTGATGGAACGCGCAGGTTGGCTTACGCGTCGCCGTAGCGGCTGTCGCCACCGAGCATCTCCTCGATGCGGAGCAGTTGGTTGTACTTCGCCATGCGGTCGGAACGGCTCAGCGAGCCGGTCTTGATCTGGCCAGCGTTGGTAGCCACCGCGATGTCCGCGATGGTGCTGTCTTCGGTTTCGCCGGAGCGGTGGGAGACGACGGCGGTGTAGCCGGCCTTGTGGGCCATTTCGATCGCGTCGAGGGTTTCCGTCAGCGTGCCGATCTGGTTGACCTTGATGAGGATCGAGTTGGCGCAGCCTTCCTCGATGCCGCGGGCGAGGTACTTGACGTTGGTGACGAACAGGTCGTCGCCGACGAGCTGGCAGCGGTCGCCGATCATGTCGGTGAGGATCTTCCAGCCCTTCCAGTCGTTTTCGCTCATGCCATCCTCGATGGAGTCGATCGGGTAGTTGACGATCAGCGATTCGAGGTAGGCGGCCTGCTCTTCGGAGGAGCGCTTCGCGCCGTTGGCGCCTTCGAACTTGGCGTAGTTGTAGACGCCGTCCTTGAAGAATTCGGACGCGGCGCAGTCGAGGCCGATCATGACGTCTTCGCCCGGCACGTAGCCGGCGTCCTTGATCGCCTGCATGATCGACTCGAGGGCCTCCTCGGTGCCGCCGGAGAATTTCGGGGCGAATCCGCCTTCGTCGCCGACGGCGGTGCTCAGGCCCTTTTTCTTGATGATCGCCTTGAGGGCGTGGAAGACTTCGGCGCCGCAGCGGAGGGCTTCCTTGAAGGTCGGGGCACCCACCGGGCGGATCATGAATTCCTGGAAGGCGATCGGGGCGTCGGAGTGCGAGCCGCCGTTGATGATGTTCATCATCGGAACGGGCAGGGCCTTGGCGTTGACGCCGCCGATGTAGCGGAAGAGCGGGATGCCGAGGTCTTCGGCGGCGGCGCGGGCGACGGCCAGCGAGACGCCGAGGATGGCGTTGGCGCCGAGCTTGGACTTGGTTTCGGTGCCGTCGAGTTCGATCATCAGGCTGTCGATGCCGACCTGGTCGATGGCGTCCATGCCGATGATGGCGGGGGCGATGACGTCGTTGACGTTGTCAACGGCCTTTTCGCAGCCCTTGCCGAGGTAGCGCTTCTTGTCGCCGTCGCGCAGTTCGAGCGCTTCGTTTTCGCCGGTGGAGGCTCCGGACGGAACCGCGGCGCGGCCGAGGGCGCCGGAATCGAGTATGACATCCACTTCGAGGGTCGGGTTGCCGCGGGAGTCGAGGATTTCCCGGGCCAATACATCAATGATTTCTGACATGCTAGTCTCCTTTGTAGTTGGTTGATTGTTCGTGGTTTCCCAAAATCGAGCCGCCGAATATATCGGCGCGCCAATAGGGGGGCAAACAAATAAGGAGACAGGATGCGGCGTTAGCGGCGGTTCGGGCGCAGCTACCATTTGATGATGTTCATCCCGGCGGACTGGAGGTTTTGGGCGGTGTGGGCGGGCACCCAGCGCTCGGCAAATTGCGGGCCCCAGCTGTCGGAGATGGCGATTTCGCCGGTCTTTTCGTTGTAGCCGATGACGAGGCAGATGTGGCCGCCCGACGACGAGTCCTCGGCCTGCCCGGAGGCGTTCTTTTTTTTCTTGATCGTTTTGCCGTGGCGCGCGGCGGTGTTCAGGTTGGCGGCCTCTTGGAAAGAGGGGGTGCTGAGGAAGGTCCACATGACCGGGAGCCCCTGGTCGATGTAGGGGGCGACGGCCTCGAGGGAGGGCGAGCGGCCGATGGATTTGAGTTCGCGGCCGTTGGCGGAGATGAGGCTTCCGGTGGCGGCGACCATTTCGTGGAGGTAGGTGCCGCCGCCGATGCCGGTGTTGCCGGCGAGGGCGAGCAGGTACATGTCGGCGGGAATGTCCATGTAGCGCAGGTACCGCTCCCAGGTGGCGGGCACGCAGTAGCCTTTGGGGCCTTGGTCGATCATCGGGATGTTGCGGACGACGACATCGCCGTTTTCGCGCCGTTCGACGCAGGAGGCCATGCGCTTTTTCAGCTCGCCCGAGGCGATTTTGTCGACCCGTCCGGCGCGGTCGGCGCGGTCGGCCGGCATGATGCGCAGGGCGGCGTATTTGCCTTCCTGCAGGGAGAGCATGATCGCGTGGCCGTTCCAGTCCCAGCGGTAGACCTTTTCGCGCAGGGTTTCCTTGCCGAGGCTGTCGCGCTTCGGCTTGCCGAGGGCTTTTTCCAAGACGTCGTGGACGCGCATGCCGCTGGACTCGATCTTTGTTGCCATTTCCTTGATGGTGCCGGGGCTGGCAATGCCGCTGATGGGCGGCAGGTCGCCTTGGTTCAGGAAGACGAAGGCGAGGCTATCGACGGATTCGCCGCCGCCATAGAGGACGGAGGTGAAGACCGGTTCGCCGAGAACGGAGCTTTTGCCGAGGGGATAGGCGCGGTGGTTTTCCATGAAATCGGTCTTCGATTCCTTTTGCAGCGCCATGCGTTCGGCGGCGGCCGCCGTGGGGTCGTCCCACAGGCTGGGATCCTGCCAGACCGGCAGGCCGAAGAGTTCGTTCATCTTCTGCCACGGCACGGGATGCGGGGTGAACGGCAGTGCCCGGTAGCGTTCGAGGAAGTCGATGTCCTCCGCCACGAAGGTGGCGAAGGGCAGGGTGACCACTTTTCCGCCAACGGTCTTCAGCACCACGCTCTGGTCGGGGTTGACCTTGACGATCTCGGCCTCGACCTTGCGGCCCTGGGTGTCGGTCCAGGTCCGGGCGTCGGCGGCCAGCACCGCGCCGGCGAGGAAAACGGCGAAAAAGGAAGTCGGATTCATGGTGGAAAAGCTAGCAGGCCAGCCGCAACGGCGGGAAGAAAAAAACGGGAATGCGGTCACCCGATTTCCGGCTTCCCCCGGCGGGAGAATGTGATAGCTTGGCCGCCGTTTTGTCCCGGGGAGGGTCAAAAGTGGATCCTTCGTTTATCATAGAAAGAATTGACCGGATCGTGCGCATTGTCGCGGCCAATCCGCTGGTCTACATGCCGATGATCGCCGCGTGGCTGATTGCGGAGCTCTATTTCATGATTCACCGCGACGAGACGCACGGCCACGGGAGCGTGATGTCGACGGGGCTCACGCTGGTTTTCACCTCGTACATGATCTCGCCTTTTGCGGTCAAGGACATCTCCTGGTGCCTGTTCCACCTGCGCACCCTCGTGGTCATGGGGTTGTTCCTCTACGGGCTGTTCCTCCTGGTTTTGGGGATGCGCAAGCAGCTGCCCGCCTTCCTGGCGGAGTTTTTCGGCGATCCGGGCCATCCGCTGGTTCCGGGCCTGATGGGCATCCTCTACATCGAAGAGGGCGTACCGTTCGACTGGCTGACGTTCGCGGTCATTGCGGTTCCCGTGATGGTTCTGAGCATGGTAAAGACCTTCCGGCGGTTGACCTACAAGGTTTCCCGGTGGTTCCAGAAGGAGTAGGTGGCCAGGCAAGGAGTGGAGCAACAAGGGTGCGGCGATTTCCGGCTTTCCTCACCGGAAGAATGTGGTAGCTTGGCCACCGTTTTGTCCCCGGGAGGGTCAAAAGTGGATCCCTCGCTTATCATCGAAAGAATAGACTGGATTGTGCGCATTGTCGCAGGCAATCCGCTGGTCTACATGCCGATGATCGGCGCATGGATGATTAGGACCCTCTACTTCATCATCCACCGCGGCGATACGCACGGCCATGGGAGCGTGATGAGGACGGGGATCGTGCTTGTTTTCACCGCATACATGATCTCGCCTTTTGCGATCAAGGACATCTCTTGGAGCCTGTTCCATCTGCGGACCCTCGTGGTCATGGGGTTGTTCCTCTACGGGATGTTCCTCTTGGTTTTTGGAATGCGCCAGCAGCTGCCCGCCTGCATGGCGGAGTTTTTCGGCGATCCGGGGCATCCGCTGGTTCCGGGCCTGATGGGCATCCTCTACATCGAGGAGGGCGTTCCGTTCGACTGGCTGACTTTCTCGATCATTGCGGTTCCCGTGATGGTTCTGAGCATGGTAAAGACCTTCCGGCGGTTGACCTACAAGGTTTCCCGGTGGTTCCAGACGGAGTAGGCGGCCAAGGCAAGGAGAGGGCATGGCGGAAATGCGCAAGGGCTTTTGTCCGGTTTGGCTTTTAGGGGCGGTTTTGGCGCTGGCGGGCTGCGCGGGCATCCCGGAGCGCGAGCTGGAAAACGCCTTCAGGTACCAGCGGCTGAAGCGTTCCGACATTGAGCTGGCGCAACCGGTCCAATCCGAGTTCCAGGTGTTGGCGTCGAAGGCCTGGGCCACCATGGAGCAGGGGGGCACGGCCGAATATGTCTCGATCCTGGAGCTCGGCGACGACGCTCTGCTCGCGCGCATCCACCTCATCCGGTCGGCGCGGCGGTCGATCGACCTGCAGACCTTCATCTGGAAGAACGACCCCACCAGCCGGTTCGTGTTCGACGAGCTGGTCAAGGCCGCCGAGCGCGGCGTGCTGGTACGCGTGCTGATCGATGCGTTCGACATGCCCGGCACGCCGGAGCAGCTCGCGCGGATGGCGCACGCCCACCGCAATATCGAGATCTGCCTCTACAAGCCGCTGGCTGAAACCGCCGAGATCGGCACCATCGGGGTCTGGAAATCCCTGCTTTTCAAGACGAAGCACGTCAACCGCCGGATGCACAACAAGCTGCTGTTGGTCGACGGGCGCATCGGCATCGCCGGCGGGCGCAACTACGAAGGCAAATACTACGACCGCGACGCCCGCTCCCTCTTCCGCGACCGCGACATCGTTGTCGCCGGCCCCGCCGTGGCGGATATGCTCGAATCGTTCGAGCTCTTCTGGCAGGACAAGCATGCGGTATTCCTGACGCAGCTGCGGGATGTGCAGGCCGAGTTCGCCCAGCTGCAATACGGCGAGCCGCTCTTTTCCGATCCGCAGGACGCCTGGCAGTTCGCGGAAATCGACCGCTTGGCCGACCAGCCCTCGATTTCCGCCATCCGGAAGTCGATCGCCATCCACGAAGCCGGCAAGGTCACGTTCGTCTACGACACCCCCCGCAAATTCAAGGGCGGCAAGCAGCGACCGGACTTCGACGATTGGTTCGCCTCGATCCTGGAGCAGGCGGAAGACCGCCTCGTCTACCAGACACCCTACCTGATCTATAGCCGCGAGATGCGCGGACTGTTCAGGGAACTGCACCGCAAAAATCCAAACTTCCGCATTATAGCCGCGAGCAACAGCCTCGCGGCGTCCGACCACGTCAACGTCTACGCCCTCTCCTTCAAGCACCGCAAGGAGCTCTACAAGCAGTCGGGGATCGACATCTACGAGGCCAAGCCGTTCCCGGCCGACCGGGAACTCTACGTCCCTACCTACGCCGCGCTGGCCGAGCGCACGGTCGGACCCGGCCCGCGCCTGTGCATCCACGCCAAATCGTTCGTGGTCGATGGCCGCGTGGCCTGGGTGGGTTCGCACAATTTTGATCCGCGCTCGGCCCGGCTCAATACCGAATGCGGGGTGTTCATCGAAGACGAAACCGTGGCCTCCGAGCTGGAGGCCAGCATCCTCAACGCCTGCGAGCCTCAAAACGCCTGGACCGTCAGCAAGCGTCCGACCGTGCCGGTCATCTCCTATTTCAGCGGATTCATCGGCGGCGTCTCCTCCGTCCTGCCGTTCTTCGACGTCTGGCCCTACCGCTACACCTCCAACTATGAGCTGAAGCCCGGCTGCGAGCCCCTGCCGTCGCGCGATCCCGCCTTCCGGGACAACTATACCGACGTCGGCTATTTTCCCGAAGTGCCCGACTCTTCGACCGTCACCCACGCCCGCCTGATGAAGGCCTTCGGCGGCTGGTCGCGGCCTTTGATGTAAGCCAAAGGAAGCGCATGCGCCTGTTCGACTGCCACAACCATATCCAGGACGACCGCCTCTACCCGGCGCTCGCAACCGTGCTGGAGCGGGCGCGCGCCGCCGGGGTGGTCGCGATGGGCGTCAAGGGATGCCGCGAGGCCGATTGGCTGCGCGTCGTCCGGATCGTGCAAACGTGCGAAGGCATTTATCCCGCGTTCGGCCTGCACCCCTGGTTCATTGGCGAACGCACGCCCGGCTGGTTGGGGGTTTTGGAAAAACTGCTGGTGGAATTCCCGCAGGCCTCGGTCGGGGAAATCGGCATCGACCACGCCATCGAAAACCCCGACATTGCCGACCAGGAGGCCGTGTTCCTCGCCCAGCTCGAAACCGCCCGGCGGCTGTCGCGGCCCGCCAGCATCCATTGCCGCCAGGCCTGGGGCCGTCTGATCGAACTGCTCGACCAATTCGGCGAACTGCCGCGCGGCCTGCTGATCCACTGTTTCGGCGGCTCGGCCGAGGTCGCGGAAGCGCTGGTCAAGCGCGGGGCCTACCTCTCTTTTTCCGGCTCCATCACCCGCCCAAACAATAAAAAGGCCGGGCCGGCCATCCGCGCCGTGCCCGCCGACCGCATCCTCATCGAGACCGACGCCCCCGATATTTTGCCGCATGGGATCGCCGCCGGACCCAACGAACCGGCCAACCTCCGCTTCGTGCTTGCCAAGGCCGCCGAACTGCGCGGCATGCCCGAACCGGCGCTGGCGGAGCTGACCTTCGAAAACGCCGACCGTTTTTTCAGTCTTTGAGGGCTGGCCGCGGCGCCGGCTTTAGGGTAAAAACCCGCTTCTCTAACCCAAGGGGTCATCCATGAACGAATATGCACAAAACCTGGCCGTAGCGCAGGCGGAACCATCGGAACGGGCCGCTTTCATCCGTAAAACCTACGCCCACCTCGCGGGCGCAATCCTCGCCTTCGTCGGGCTCGAGGCCTACATGGTCAATTCACCGATCGCGGAAATGCTGCTGAATGTCATGTCCATGCGCTATGGCTGGCTGATGATCCTGGGCGGTTTCATGATTCTGGGACGGCTCGCCAGCGGACTGGCCTACAGCACGTCGTCGCAAACGGTCCAATATGTCGGCCTGACGCTTTATGTGCTGCTGGAAGCGGTTATTTTCGCCCCGATCCTGTGGATCGCGGTGCATTTCAGCACGCCCGAGGTGTTGCCGACCGCCGCCATCCTGACCTTGGGCATCTTTGCCGGGCTGACGCTGGTGGTCTTCACCACGAAAAAGGATTTTTCGTTTTTGCGCGGGGCCCTGATGGTGGGATCGATGGTCGCGCTGGGGCTGATCGTTTGCGCGGTTATTTTTGGCTTCAACCTCGGCCTTATTTTCTCGTTCGCGATGGTGCTGCTCGCCAGCGGCGCGATCCTCTACGACACCTCGCGCATCATGAAGCACTTTGCGCCGGACCAGCATGTCGCCGCATCGCTGCAGCTCTTCGCCTCGATTGCGCTGCTCTTCTGGTACATTCTCCAGATCGTCATGCGCCTCAGCCGCCGATAGGGGCTGCGAGGCAGGGGAACCTGTATCTAAGTCGATAATTTGTAACTAAATTCCGGACATCCTGTCCGAAGTCCCTTGGCAAAGCAGAAGGCCCGGTTTTTGCCGGGTTTCTAAAAATCGACTATTTGCCGCTTCAGGCGGTGGCTAAAATCTTTTCGCCTGGGCTCTGCACTGTCCGGACAGCGGGCTTGCAGGCCGGTTGCGGCACTTTTGCAGGCGGCTTGCATTCGGCCTGCATTTCGTCTTTCTGGTTGAAAATCTGTGCTATGGCCGGATCAACCTGAATCATGGCCTTTTCAAGATCCGCGCCGTTGGGTAGGAAGCGACCTTCCTTGCGGGCGATGTAGCGGGCGCGTTTGGCCACAGCTTCAAGGCCTGCAAGGTATTTGCCGGATCGGCGGGCGTACCAACTCAGTATTCCGGCAATCTCTTTCGGGGCTTCCGGGAAATAGTGTTTCGCTATGGCGGCAAGGTCTTCCTCGGGCAGCTTGGCCGGTAGATCGAGGCGGTAGGCGATGCGCCCGTTCAATTGTTCATCGGCCCATCCGGTTCCGGAAACGACGGCCTGTTGCGTGGTGTCGAATTGCGGAGTAGAAACAATGGCTACCGGGATTCCCTTGTTGACGACTTCGGTCAAAAGCCAGTTGATGCGGCGGGGGGAGCTCCGGACATCCTTGTATTGCGGGAAGAGATAGTGGGCCTCGTCGATCACCAGCATGATGCCAGCATCCTGGACGGCGTCCTCGATGCTTCTTTTCATTTCCGAAGCCTTCATGGCGCTGCCTGCTGCCGTTCCAATGGCGCGGGCGATGGACCGATAAAATGAGCTGTCATCATTGCCAGATGGAACCTGCACGTAGCGGACGCGGCCAGGGTAGGAGGCGCACCATTTTTGAAGCTGGAAGGTCTTGCCCATGCGGGCAACGCCACTGATGTGGATCAGGCATTTTTCTTCCCAGGCGTATTCGAGGGCATCGTTGATCTGTTTTCCGATGGTGGTCACAACCATTCCGGCCAGGCCATCGGCCCGGCGATCTTCGATGTAGTCAATCAGAGATCGTTCAAGTTCGTAGAACCATCCGGGGGGATTATCGAAGGTGGTTTCCGGGTTCAGGCAGCAGTCGGCCAACCACGGTTCAAGCTGGTCTTCCGCTTGCGCAAGGCAATAGTCAAAGAAGGCGCTGGCCGGATAGCTTTCGGGGAATTGATCGGCTTCGCGCCGGTGCCGCTCGCGCAAGGCCGCTGCCGATTCGTGCTCGGAGGAAAGATAGTCGGCATCGGCTCTTTCAGCGTCAGCCGTGCGGTAGCCGAAAGGATCAAGGGCTGCGGTCTCTCCTTTCAACGGGAAGGTTTCGTGGAAGAGTGAAACAGTAACGAGTTCGCGGCGGATCTCCTTAACCAGGGCGCTATTCAAAATACTACGGGTTGCGTTTTCGCGCATGGTCTTGCTTCCGATCCGGTCGGCATAGCGTTTCAGGAAGTCGGCAACAAAGGCGGACAGGCCGCCGGGCTGCATGGACACGTATTGCAGGTGCAGGCAAAGTTCCTTGTGTGCCGGATTGGTGAACAGGCGGCATTTGCGGGCTACGGCGGACGCCTTTAAGTAGTCGTTGAAGGCGGGATCGCTGGCATAGCGTTCTTGCCGAAGAGGGCTTCCGGATTCTGCCTTGCGTGTGCTGCTCATAGATTCCTCAACATTTCAAGAACGTCCCTGTCCTTGGTGGCTGCCTTTTCCTGTTCTTCACGGCGGATGGCAATGGGCGAAGGCTTGAAGCCGCCCTTGGCGATCTTCTGTTTCTGCCCGTCGTTTGACTTTTTCTTCTTCGCGGCTTCCTGGCGCTGGTATTCCATTTCCAGCCCGAGTTCTGCGGTTTTTTCATCAACGAGGGTCGGGCGGAACATGCGATCGCGGATTTCATCGGGGAAGCGCTGCTTGACGGCGCGATAGAGCCGCTTGCCGTATGCGTTGTGGGATTCGTTGCGCTCCAGCTCCTGGGCCAGCAAATCGGCACCGGCATCCATGAGCGGAACGGCTTGCGCCCGTTCAACGGTGAAGGGGTTCTTTTTGTTCAGATCGGTAACGCAAAGGATTTCCGGATTTTCGGGGCTGAACCAGGCCAGGACTTCCTTGCCTTGCAGTGCGCCGGTTTCCGCTGATTTGTAGGTGAAGCGATCCTTGCCACGAATCAGGCTGATTCCGTTGCGGCCAACCATTACCTTCTCGACCGAATCGGCCAGCAGATAGCGCGTGGTTCGGCCTAGCTGTACCAGCGGATCATTGAAATCGAAATATTTGCGGTAGGCCTCTTCGGGCGTGAGACCAGGGCAAAGCTTGCCGTTTTGCACGTCGTTGTTTACCTGATCGATGATCTGGTCGAGTACATCGCAAAATTCAGCCTGGGTCAGTAGCGTTTCGATGCTGGGGAGCTTGTCGGAGCGGACGGACTGCAGTTGCTTCTGGATTTTCTCGTAGCAGTCGTGGCGTTCATCGCGGCCAACGTAGCCCTGCACCCGCTCGCAATAGTTTTGCAGCAGGCCGAATGCGCGTTCAACGATCTTGGCGCGGGCTTCGCGGGCGTGTTGGAAACGAAGGTTCAGCTCGGTCATCAAGCCCGCTTCGGTATCCGTCCAGGCAATGCCGCCTTTGACGGTTTTGGCTCTCCAAATCCCGTTTTCAAAGTAAAACCCTTTTCGGGGCAATCCCCAGCGGTCGTGGGTGACGGTGATCAGGTTGCGAACGTCCCGGCCATTGTAGGCCTTGTCGGCAATCATCACGTAGGAAAGAATGAAGCCGGTGCGGACATCGACCATCATAAGGAACTGGCCGCGCGTCGGATGGCGCGGATCCTTCTCGTTGTGGATGTAAATCGGTAACGTTGTATCATCGCCTTGGAACCAGTCACCCGCATGGATGGAGCTGGGATCGCGGTCCAGGTATGCGCCCTGCATCTTGGCGCGGTGCTGGCCGTGGTGGTGGTCGTCAACCATCCTGACCTTGTGCTGCAAGGCGGCGCGGATGGCATTGGGGACATAGCTCTTGTTTTCGCGTTCATCGTAGCAGTAGCGCTGCATGAGATCGGCGGTAAGAGCGCCTGCCCGCCGGGCTTCCCGCCAGCCTTGGGAAAGCCGTCCGCCCGCCTGGGCAGCATAGGCGAGGATGGTGCATTCGTCTTCCATGGATAGAGGCGCGGGCTTGTGGTTTCCAGAGCGCTCGTTGCGGCGGTCCTTGATCGCCGAAGGCTTGCCGCCGCTCTTTTTCCAGGCCTTGAGCTTCCGGTAGAAAGCGGCCTTCAGCGCATCGGCAGACTTGGCGATGAACAGGGCCTCGCCATTCAGGAATTCCAGCGCGGCCTTGTTGGCGGCCAGCTCGCGGCTGCCATTCGCGGCCAGCTCTTCGACGGCGGAAAAGACGTGCGTCCAGATAACCAGCTTTTCCTTGGGCGTAGGCTTGTTGAGAACCTTGACCATGTCGATGGCCGCCCGCGCGGCGTCAAAGGCATCCGTATCGGATTTCCCGGCGTTGGCGGGCTTGGATTGGCGCAGGGCAAGTTTGTCTTCCAGGTAGATTTCGAGGCGCTGGAAATCATCGTTGCCCGCATCGCGGTTGAAGGTGCGCATCACCAGGCGGCGCCAATGGCGGTCGGATATGGCATGGCCGAAGGTTTCCTTGTAGAGCTGCAAGCCGCGCTCTTCAACCGATGCCAGCGCGTCGAGGTCTTTCAGGTTTTCCATGACCGGCAGCAGCGCCCGCTTAAGCCTGTGGGCCGCCTGGATGTGCCGGTCTGCCAGGTCGCGAAGGGCAACGGGTTTCCCGCCGATCTGCGGCTGCCACGGGGTCTTGCCCCGGTTCAGCAACTGCTCTGCATCCTTGAAGCAAAGCTTTTGCGCTTGGGCATCCAGCCGGGCGCGGAATTCCCCGGGAAGGTCGAGGAATCGCCAGGCGTTCACAAGCTGTCCGCCCTTCAGCACCTGGCCGGAGGGCGGAACGGATTCGAGCGCCTTGAAAACCCACTGCCGGGACACGCTCAGCGCCGCCGCGATGGCGTGGGCGGTGAACATGTCCTGGTTTTGGCGGTAGGTGTCCATGGGTTTCCTAGCAATGCTCAACGGCATCGACAAATCCGCACAAGACCTCGAAGGCCTCGTGCATGGTGCGGATCGCGTTGGCCTCGTTTTTCAGTTCCGGGCAATGGCGGATAACCGATTCAACGCAGGCCAGCCTGGACATGCTGTTGTCCATGCTAACTTTTTCATCAAGGAGCTCATCCAGGTTTTCCGCCAGGAAATGGTGTTCCCTTCCGATGGCAGCGCTGCCCGGATCGCCGAAGGTTGGGCCGTGGATGGCGCGAAGGTCGCCGGAAAAGAGGCGGTGCATGAAGGGAGAAACCGTTTGTGCAGCGACACCGATTAATCCAGATCCATTCCCTATCTCTGGAAGCAGCAGCCTTTTATCATCCCTGTAATCGCCCAGCATTTCGATGGGTTTCCTGTTCCAATTGCCCCCTTCCTTTTCAAGGTCCATAAGCGTGAGTATTGCGAACTCAGCGAATTCCTCTTTCGACATGCCTTCGGATTCAATGAAAGCCTCTGCGGGGGACTGCCGGATCACGCCGGGCGCAATTCCACCCATGGTTCCGCGCAGGCGGGTCAGTTCATCCTTGGCGTCGCCGGGTGAAGACCCGTTGTGAGAGTAGACATCCATAACCATGTGCATGCCCCATTCAATGAAATCGGAAAGACACATTCCGTCTTTTTCCGCTGCGGCTTTGATATCTGCCTTGCCGATGCTCTTCGGTGTTGCCTGCGCTTCTTCCTTCATGCTTATTCCTCCGTGTTTATGTTCAGGTGCGGAAATTCGGCGGCATAGCGCCGCCGCTCAAAAGGGGGTAGCTTGCTGACCAGGCGGACAAACTCATGGCTTGCGCGAAGCGCTTCCAACCGCTCGGCAGGGTTCGGGCAAATGTCGTCAAGCCGACCCGGCTGCATGGCGATTGCGCTCATGGCAAACAGTACGCAAAACTCCACGAATTCGGGGACGGTCAAGCCCGCCTTTTCCGCCGCTCTGGCGACGGCGGGGCCGTTCAAATTCACGGGGGGGCAGCTCATCGCGCGGCACCCTCTGCCAGAGCAGACCTTTCCTTTTCCAGCGCGTTCCGCCGCCTGCGTAGCCGCACGGCCTGGGCAATGCGTTGACGGGTCGTTTTGCTGAAATTCCGATAGAATCCGGATTTGGTCCACGGCAAAGCTGGATCCGATTTCTTCATGAGTTCAAAGAGCTGGCTCAAGGACAATCCGTTTTGCATGGCGTAGGACTCAAAGAGGTGCTGGGCCCAGCGGGGAATCGGCTTCCGCTGCGCGTTGGAGGGCATAACCCTTAAGGCCGCATCCGAACGGCAATTGTTCCAGCGGGTCCATATGCGCTTAAGATTTGCTCTGGATAGATGCAGGTGCTTCCCTCCGGGCAATGCACGGCCATTGTATTTGGCCGAAATCCGATCAATGGCTTTGGCCGCTGATTCACCCGCTGGCCTGGCGTCTATTTCCAAGCAGGCGATCTTTCGATATTCGGCGGTCCGCTGAATCCAGCTGGTTTTTGTGGCCATTACTCGGTTCCTTCCATGCGGGCGTTGATGAACTGGATCAGGGCGATCCGGGGGAAACGATAGGAGATGTGGTGTTTTCCCGGGCAAGAAATGTCCATCGCCAGGAGCTCGCCCGTTTTGGCGAGGTTGTAAATGTGTTCGGGCGTGCAGCGCAGGAAACCGGCAACAGTGCCGGTCTTTAGGATCCGGCCGGCCGGGAGTTCCATGCCATGGAGGGTCTCCGCATCCTGGGGAAGGTTTGAGCGCGGGCCGGTGGTGCGTTCTTCGATGAATGCCGCAAGGTTCGCCCTCGGGATGCGGTACACCGAACTCGACTTTCCCAAAGACAGGCTGACCGCCTTAAGCGATTCGGAATGGATCAGGTGGTAGATGTGCTCCTGCGTGCATTCCAGCGTTTCGGCCACCTGGCCCGCGCGGAGCAAGTCGGAACTCGGCAGCTTGAAGCCGTAAAGGATCTGCTTAGGCTGGAGATAGTTCGGCGTCATGAGTCAAAGGAGGCGGCTGGCCGGGATCCCACAGGCGACTGCTCAAAATAATCGCCTTGCGGACCGGAGTCAGATGGACCTGCGAGGATTTCTGAAGTCCGCCCAATGAGGATGAGCGCCCCGGCCAGCCTTGATTTGTTTTACGTTGGTTTCCATGGTTTAAAAAAGGGGCCTTCCGGATGCTGCGGCCGTAACCATGCGATGGACATCGCACCGCAAACACCCGGAAGGCACGGAATCACGCGTCGGGGCACATTCTGGCCTTGATTTCGGCGGCCTCGGGCGAAAACGGGCTCAACCCCGCTTCGAAGCACTCGAAGGCAAAAAGCAGCTTCACCGCCTTTTCTTCCGCCATAGGAGCGCCGCAGAAAAAGCTGACGCGGACCGGCTGGGCGGCCTGGATATCTTCGCGCTGCATCGCCTGTTTCTTGGCCAGTTCATCGGATGCCCCCAAGGTTTTGAGGTCGCAAACGGCCTGTTCCAGCTGGCGTTCGAAGTAGAGTTCGCCGCATTTGCGCACGGCCTCTTCGATGAACATGGCGGTGGGGTGCGCCCTGTTCGCCAAGGTTTCAAGTTCCTCATCAATGATGTTGCGGCGGTGGGGCAGTAGATCCAGCATGGCGCGCTTCCTTGCCAGCTTTTCAATGGTGGCATCATCCATGTTCCCGGATTTCAGCAGCTCATCGATTTCACCCGGCAGCGTCGCCTTGAGCAGCTCCATTTCCTCCCCCTGGGCAACCGCTTTGCGGTGGCTCTGCAACCAGCTTTCCAGCTTCGGTTTGTACTCCTTGTACTTCTCGGCAAGCTTCTGCACGTGGGGCAGGTAGCCGTCGTATCGCTTGGCTTTCATCGTTCCATTTCTCCTTATTTGCGCGTGATGGCCTGGTAATACAGGTTTAGGGTGCCGGTGTTTCCAGTGGCGACCCCGCCCGATGGTAGCCAGCCCTTGGCCATGTGTTCGTTCACTTTCTCAGCCAGGTGGGCTATCGATGTCCCCTGGATTACCAGATACTTTTCATTGCCCGTCATGGTGTTGTTCTCCTTTGGTTAAATCCGACTCTTCCAATTGATTTGCTTTAGACGCGTTCCCAGGTTGCGGCCGCGCGGCTGCTTTCCCGGCGTCGCGCCGGAATCCTTCATTACAAAGGAATATCCGCCGTCCTTTGTGGGAATCTTCGTGTATAGCCCGACGCCCGGGATGTAGACGTCTTCCGGCTTTCTCTCGGGATCGCTCATGACTTGTTTTCCTCCGGGATGGGGATGGATGCGCTGTTTAGAAGCTGAACCTCGCTTTTGCGCTGGTGGCGGGTGCGCTTGCAGTTGGCCGGAATGGATCCCGGCATGATCGTTTCCGTGCCGTCCTCGCCGATGTGTTTTACAGCGACCCCGTTCACGGTCCGGATAACCACGGTGCGCGCTTCACTCATTTGGCGGCTCCTGGGGGGTGGTTGCGGCCTGATCGAGCGCCGCTAGTTCATTGTTAATGCGTTCGAGTTTTGCTTGGTATTTTTCGAGGATCTTCCCTCCCTGTGTCATTAAGCGAGATGCCCGCTGAAGAAGTTTGGTATTTTTAATTTGGTGATGGAGCCCTTTCAGAACAGTTTTGACGTCGTCGTTTTCTGATATTTCTGGGCCATCTTCCATTTCAGCCAGGATGGAAGAACCTATCTCTGCTGTCATATTCGCCATGCAAATAAGCGTTTCGTAGTGCTCTCGCAGTTCAACAAGCTCGTCTTTGGTTTTCGGTTCCTTCGTCATGATTTTTGCTCCGGTGTGGTTTCGGGTTTGAGGTCGGACCAGATTGGCGCGTCGAGTGCGGCCTCGATCTGCCTGCGACCGGGGGCGGATGAATACACTCCAGAGATGAGGTTGCGGGTGTGTGAAACCGAGAGACCCGCCTTATTGGCAAGCTCCGTAGTCGTGAGATTCCGCATGATCATTATGACCCGAACCCGCTTTCGAAATGTATCTCGCTCGCTCATAAGACCTTTTTATTACCGTTGATGGTATAAATATAGTCGTTGTGAAATTTGGGCAAGATAAAAATATGATTGTTTTACCTATGAGGGGAAATCTATAACCCATGTGAAATGAGTGAAGTTGGAACAGCAATAGAGGTAGGCGAAAGGCTCGCAATCGCCCGAAACGAAATGGGACTATCCCAAGTAGTGCTAGCCGAGCGTGTTGGAATCACGAGAGAGCGGCTTGCTGGCTACGAAAAGGGGCGAGGGCGCTTCCGGTGCGGTATTGCGTTCGCGCTCTGCCGGAATCTCCTTTTAAGTGAACGTTGGTTAGCTACAGGGGGAGGGGCAAAGAACCAGTTCCGGGATGTCGAATCTTATTTCCCTTCAGATTCACTCAGAGAGTCGTTCCTAGAGTGTTACGAGCCAGTGATAAAAAAAATCTATGAGGACGAACTAGATGGGGTAGATAGCCTTGTAGCCCTAATCCGCTATAATGATGTGCATCCTGCCGCCTATAGACAGCTATGCTTTATAGAGGCTTCTGAACATGCTCGAGTAGCAACGGACGAATATTCTGAGTGCTCATTCTGGATGGACTTGATGGAGCAAGCGTTCAATTTGGGAAAAAAGTACTCAACTTCACCTCGCTTGCGGCTGGTTGAACTGGATAAAACAATAACCATTCTTAAGGATGGTAATATTGTTCCATTTTCATATGAAAAGTTCTTTGATGACCTTGCTTTGCTTGGGCTCGACTGGATAGAAATCGAGATTATTGCCAGATCAGTTGCGGATCACGGGAAGCAAATTCCTGTAGAAGAACTCAAGGGAATAGTTTATTCTGAATTGCTCGAATTAACGAGGGATGTGAATTGGGCTGACCTCTACAAGAAAATCTACCTTTGGGATAAGTAACGCGGCATCCGGCTCGATCCGTTCGGGAGCGAAATCCCCGCCCCGGCCCCAAATTTCCACCACGGTGGAAATTTCCATCATGGTGGAAATTTGCCCCACGCCAAGAGGCGGCCTGCCCAAAAGTGACCCGGGGTCACATTTGAAATTGGACATTGTGTCCAATTTGCCATGTTCCCCGCCTTCCGCCGCGATTTAGTTCCAACCAAACCAAACCATCCAACGGCCTTCGGCGGGCGTGTGCTATGCTTCTGGAAAACCGCAGAAACGCGGTCAATCCAAGGGGTAGCGCATGGCCAAAAAAGCAGAATTCATTATCTCTATCCGCGACAGTGTCTCCATTGGCGGGATCAAGGGTGTCATCGGCGCACTGGAAAAGGGGATCGCGCGCTCCAAGGCGTTTGGCGATGCCCTGCGGAGGGGGTTCCATTCCGCACCGGTGCAGATGCTTCGGAACGCGCTGGCCGGGCTGGTGGGAACGCTGGCCGCTGGCGTGATGCAGTCCGCAAAGTTCAACATTGAAATGGCGCGGGCCTGGACCATGACCCAGCAGGGAATCGGGTGGTTTAAGGAGATGCGCGGCGAAATACGGTCCATGTCGGCGGAATTCGGCATCGCCAAAGAGCAGCTGAGCGGAGGCCTTTACCAGGCGCTTTCGGCAGGGGTTCCCGAAGGCAACGTCCTTGAGTTCCTTTCCACCGCCGCCAAGGTCGCCGTTGCCGATGGATCCGACGTGGCGACGGCCGTCGATGGGATATCGACCGTCCTTAACGCCTTCAAGATCGATGCAGCCGATACGGAGGCGGTTGCCGACCAGCTTTTCAATACCGTTGCCAACGGCAAGACCACCTTTTCCGATCTGGCCCAGAACCTGGCCACCGTCGCACCCATCGCAGCAGCCAATGGCGTGGCCCTCAACGAGGTTTTGGCGGCCATTGCCACCCTTACCAAGCAGGGTACGCCTACGGCCCAGGCGATGACACAGATCCGCGCCGCGATCATCGGCGCGAACAAGGCCCTTGGCGACGGCTGGGCAAAGTCCAATAGTTTGCAGGAGGCGTTCGGCAAGATCGAGGAGGCATCGAAGGGCAGCCAAACCGAATTGATGAAGCTGGTTGGCTCGATTGAGGCGGTGCAGGGGGTGCTGGGCCTGACGGGCATCAATGCCACGATGGCAGCGAACGATCTGGCATCGACCGCCAATGCGGCGGGCAAGGTTGACCAGGCGTTCCGGAAGGTCGATCAGTTCCGCCATTGGAACAAGCTTTGGCAGTCCATTTCGGGGCTGGTCACGAAGACGGCGGAGGAAGCGGACTCTCGCCTGGCTCCGGCCATCATGGAGATGGTTGACGGCATCATGAAGATCCAGGGCAACGATGCCTTGTTCCAGGGGTTGGGCGACACGCTCGACGAGGCCACCGAGAAGGTCGCCAAGATTTTCGAGTACATCCAAACAGGCGGCGGAACGGCCGCGCGGGAAGTGGTCGATGCCCTCGGGCTGATTCTTATGGGCCATGCCAAAAACGGCGCGCAGGAAGCGGCCGCCATCCTCGCGAAATGGATCCCGATCCTTGGCTATGAATTCGGACGCGCGGCCATCAAGGCGACCACCGAATCATTCACCAAGACGGCAGATGTTAGCGCGGAGGCCAACCGGCGGGCCACGCAAACCCTGAAGGAAGAGGGGTTGCGGCCAGGCGCTGGCAAGGCTTATGGCGACCGCCGCCGCGACCTGGTTGAATATTACAAGAAGGAAGTGAGCGATGAGATTGTCCGGCAGCAACAGGATGAACGGGGATCCGCCCTATCGCGCACGGTGGGTTCACGCATGGGGGATCTCGACAAGGAGCTTGGCTACGGGAAGCTGGATCGGATCTTCGCCAACGTCGATGAAAGCCGGAAGCAACGGGAAGGGGAAAATCAGTCCATTGTCGCGAAGCGCGTGGATAACCAATCGAGTTTTTCCGGCAAGGAAGCACTTATAAACACCGCCGGCGTCGGCTACGGCCGCCTGCAGGAGCGCATTGCCACCGGCAAAAACAGCGTGGTCCAGGAGGCGCTGCACGGCACCAAGGAAAGCCTGGAATCCGCCCAGGCAAGCCTTCAGACGGACCAGGCGCTGGCCACTCAGATTTATTCGCTGGCGGGGAGGATCAAGAACGGCCTGGATGGCGGGCCTACTCAGATGGCCATTCAATTGCTTCAGCAGCTCATCCAGCAGCAAAACACCCAGTCCGATCAAATCAAGCAGTTGCAGTCGCAGATCCGATGCGGACGGAGCTAGAAGGAAATGGCGGAAAGGCTGATTTCATGCACTACCGCTAAGGGAGGGAAAAAACCCCCAGGCATTCTTCCGTGTTGCCGGGCGGTGTTGTGGTTTGCGTGGAAATCTCGCCCCCGGATCGTCTGGCCAACCGCCGCATAGCGGCGAATCTGGTGGCGAATGGCGCTTTGGCGGGAAGAGATGAAGGCAAAACATAGGGGGGATCGTCATGGAGGATGTGTTGCTGACGGATGCCGAAGCCCAGGCGTTGATCGGATGCGCCCGGCAGAAGATGATGGAATGGATCGATGAGGGCAAGCTGTGGGCGATCAACATCCAAACGCAATCTGCCAGCCGGACCTGCTGGCGAATCGGCAAGGTCTCTGCATTGGCCATGCGGCGGGCTTTCAGGAGGGGTGCAGGAATCCAGGGAATCCGGAAACCAGGCCAAAAACCGCTTGTCACTTGACAGCCTTTTTCCTTCACCGATTATTTGTTACTTTTTGCGGCGATCATGTCCGTAAATTCGCAAAACCATTGATTGGCGCGGGCTTCGCGGGCGGTTGGTTGACACGCTGCCTCTCCAGGCGAAAAGTTACATATTATCAAAACGGCCTATTTGTAACTGGTCGATGTCCAAGGCCAAAAACCGCCATTCCATGCCCGTATTCAGGCTATTTCAGCCTTGTTCGGGGTCTTTCGGGAAAAGTCACAAATAATCGGCTAAGGCACAAACCGTCGAAAGAGTGGTGGAGCGGATGGGGATCGAACCCACGACCTTCGCATTGCGAACGCGACGCTCTCCCAGCTGAGCTACCGCCCCATTAAAAAGGAGGCGGCAATATAGGCGTCGCACCGCACGGCCGCAAGCGTTTATTTTCCGGACGTTTGAAGCAACCGCTCGATCTCCGTCCGCATGGCCTGGGGATCGAGCCAGCCCTGCTTGGCGACCACCTTGCCGGAAGGATCCGCCAGCACGGCGAGGTTGGGGCCGCTGCCGAGGGCCTGCCAGGCGCGGTTGTCTAGGTCGTCGACCAGCACGGGGTAGGGGGTCTTGGTGTGGCGGATGAACTCCCGGGCGAGTTCAAGGCGCTTGGCCAGGGTTTGCGGCTGCCCGTAGATGATGCCGTTTTGGATGTTGATGCCGGGCGTGTCGGTCCGTCCTCCGTACGGGCTGGCGTCGCCTTCGGGATGGGCCTCGACGGTGTAGACGATCACGACGTTGACCTTGCCTTCCAGTCCGCGGAGGGTCTGTTCGAGCAACGGGCATTCCCGGCGGGCGATCGGACAGGTGAGCGATCCGGTGACGATCAGCGCCGGCTTCTCCTTCCAAGACGCGGCAAGCGCCACCGCTTCGCCTTGCACGTTGCGGAGTTCCAGGGGCGGCAGCGTGTCGCCGATTTGGACGCCCTTGACGGAGAAGCGGTCGCGCTGGGCGGATGCGAGCTGGGTTGCGGCGAGCAGCAGAACGGCTATGCGGTGGTTCATCGTGGCCTCCTTGTGGTCGAGGGCGACCAACGGACGGAGCGGTCGGTTTAGTGCCGGCTATTTCATCAGCAGCAGGCTGAGCGCCATGACGCCCATGCCGCCCACGAGGCCGAACAGGCTGTCGTGCCCCTTGCCGTAGGCGCGGCTGGTGGGCAGCAGTTCGTCGAGGCTGATGTAGACCATGATGCCGGCCACGCCGCCGAATAGCACGCCCATGATTTCCGAGGGGATCGCGCCGGAGGCCCCGCCGACGAAAAAGCGCAGCAGCACGTAGGCCAGGAGGGCGCCCACGGGTTCGGCCATGCCGCTGAGCAAGGAGTAGAAGAACGCTTTTTTGCGGTCGCCGGTGGCGTAGAAGATCGGGACGGAGACGCTGATGCCTTCGGGAATGTTGTGGAGCGCGATGGCGATGGCGATCGGGATGCCCAGCGTTGGATTTTCCAGCGCGGCGAGGAAGGTGGCCAACCCTTCGGGAAAGTTGTGGATGGCGATGGCCAGCGCGGTGAAGAGCCCCATGCGCATGAGTTTCTTGTTGTGGTGGCGGTGGGCGACGTTGATGCAATCGTCGTGCTGGTGCTCGAAGTCGGGCAGGGGGGCCGAAGGATCGTGCAGCGGCGCGCTTTCGGCATCGGAATGGATTTCGTGCGGGTTTTCCGCATGCGGGATCAGGGCGTCGATGATGCCGATGAGCGCCATGCCGCCAAAGAACGAAAAGGCGTTGATCCAATGCCCCAGCGGATCGCCAAAGGATTTCACGAGCGAGGCAACGCCTTTGTAGAAGATTTCGACGAAGGAGACGTAGAGCATGACCCCGGCGGAAAAACCGGTGGCGATGGAGAGGAAGCGGTGGTTGGTCTGCTTCGCCCAAAAGGCGATGGCGCTGCCGATGCCGGTGGCCATGCCCGCGAAGACGGTCAATCCCAGCGCAAACCAGAAGTTGCTCATGGCCGGTTCTCCAGCGGATCGCGCCCGGCCAGCGGCACGAAGCGGCCGGCGAGGCGCATCTGCTCGTCGGTCATGTTGGTCTGCATGAATTGCTTCACGTAGGCGATGGCCTCCGGGGTGCCCATGCCGGTGATGTC